>JAUILM010000565.1 GCA_030432855.1 Bacteroidia bacterium | reverse complement strand
AAATCACAAAAGTCCCTTCGCTTTTGCGACCACAAAAATAACTTTTATCACATATAAGCGAAAATACTATCTATTGCAGACTGTTATAGAATTCTTAAACCTAGGTACCTACCAGTCCTCAAAAGAGAAATTCTTGGTTTCTCCCGGTGCAAAAGTCAGTTCATGGGTAAGTCCATGCGCTTCCAATAGCACATTACCACCCACTCGTGACTGGATCTCCACGGTTTGCAGTGTGCCTCTGTCCCATACAAAACTGACAGTATAGCCTCCACGGGCTTTCAGACCCCGGACACTACCGCTTTTCCAGGCTGAAGGCAGCGAAGGCAGCAATCGTATGATCTTATCCTCATGGGAATGGATCAGCATCTCTGCCACTCCGGCGGTATAGCCAAAGTTTCCGTCTATTTGAAATGGCGGGTGTCCATCAAACAGATTCGGATAAATGGACCTTTGTAACAAGAATTGAATATGGTCATGCGCCATATCCCCATCATGTAATCTGGCTGCACAATTGATCAGCCAGGCTCGGCTCCATCCTGTACCTGCTCCCCCATGTGCCAATCGGTAATCCAATGATTTCTGAACGGCTTTAATCAGGTCTCTGTTTTTTGAAAGAGAAATCTCGTTGCCTGGATGAAACGCATAAAGTTGACTCATGTGTCGATGTCCTTTCTCATGTTCTTCATAGGGTCGATCCCACTCGAGTAACCTACCATCCACACCCACCTGTAAGCCAGATCGCAACCTACCTTTGGCAGCAGAAATTTCCTTCACAACATCAGAATCAATGTGTAACATTTGGGAAGCTGCCAGAAAATGCTCAAAGACCTCATCGATGATTTGTTGATCCATCGCAGCACCAACACATATAGCGACAGACTTGCCATCAGCCTGGACATATTGATTTTCCGGAGATGTCGAGGGTGCAGCCACCAACTTCCCGTCTCTGGGGTCTTCAATCAACCAATCATGATAAAATAAGGCTACTTTTTCAAGTGCCGGGTACAATCTATCCTTCAGAAATGTAGTATCCAATGTAAACTGAAAACGGTCCCAATAGTGATTTAGCAGCCAACCTCCAGCTCCGACCCATGTACCCCAGTACGGTCTGGCGGCCCTCCACCAGGTCGGTCCCCAGAGGTCTGTTGCATGAGGGAGAAATGCCCCCCGGCAACCAAAGTTCTGCCGTGCTGTCACTTCCCCTCTGACCAATAAACGATCTATAAAATCAAAGAATGGATCATGTAGTTCACTCAGGTTGGTCACTTCTGCGGGCCAGTAGTTCATCTGCAGATTGATATTCAGATGATAGTCTGCGTTCCATGGTGCCGTAATATGATGGTTCCAAAGTCCCTGCAGATTAGCCGGATTGGTACCTGGCCTCGAACAGCTAATCAAAAGATAGCGACCGTATTGAAAAAGCAAAGCTTCAAGACCGAGATCAACGTTCCCTTCCTGTACCGACTGGAGACGCCTATCAACGGGTTGGTCAGTACGTATGGGACCAAGATCTAACGACAGCCGGTCATAAAGGTCCTGGTAATCTTTAATATGGGCATCCAATAGAGATGTAAAGTCCTGACCTTCCAGTTGTTTACTGTGCTTGCTTGCCTCTGACTGGTAGTTGACATCATACCAGTCTGTATGCATTGTGACAGCCAATACGAGGTCGTGAACACCGGTCACTTCCAGGAAATCTCCACCGGAAGATATGTTACCATCTGAATAAAGAACCTGGGCGATGTTCATGAACGATACTCCCTGCTCAATCACGATGGGCTCACTGTCCACCATACCCGTTCGCTGAGTGCATTGTCCTGTCATCACCAACTTATCCCGTTCTCCCCTCGTAGTAGCTGTTGGTTCTCCCGCATCCATGGGTCGGTCCATGCTAATCCGGCCATTCAGTCCATCGGGATGCTCTGAAGTCCATCGGATGATTATCGCGTCTGCAGGATGGCTGGCAAAGGCAGTCTGGGTGATGAGTGATCCTTCAGAACGAAAGCTTACCTCTGAAACAGCAGTGGTGATATCCAACGATCTGCGATATTCCGAAATATCCTTATGAGCAAAGTCAAACCAAAGGTCTCCAGCAGTTTGATGTGATCGGGTCACGCCTTTGCGTGAAAACCGCTCCACAATCAGGGAATCCACAACATCCGCCTTCCCCTCCAGGAGAAGTTGGCGCAATTCCTCAAGATCTTCCGGTGTACCTTCGGGATTATCCCAGGAAGCAGATCCCGGCCACATACTATCCTCATTGAGTTGCATATGCTCCAGGGAAGGATTACCAAAGATCATAGCTCCTAAATGTCCATTGCCAATAGGGAGCGCTTCGACCCATTCCCCGGCGGGTTTGTCGTACCAGAAAGCTTCTGAAAGATCTTGTGCAGATAAAGAAAGGCAGGTACATGTAAGTAGAGAGAAGTAAAGTAATTTCATACAAGGAAAATACTCCTTATATCAGAGCTCTCCAAGAGATCAACCTACTCCATATCCGCTACACGAAGCATGGCATCTTCCACCTCTCGTACCAATTCCTCATATCGTGGATCTCGCTTGATGTTGTTGTCCCTTTGTAGGGGTAGGTCTACATGAATATGCTCCACAAAGCGAGAAGGTTGGCTCTTCAAAATATAAATATCATCTCCCAAAAAGACCGCCTCGCGGATATCGTGTGTTACGAATACCACTGTACTGTGAAATTGATGCCAGATGTCAGTCAGGAGCTCCTGCATCTGGAGTCGAGTCCGTATATCCAGGGCACCAAATGGCTCATCCATTAGCAGGATTTCAGGATTAGCCAGCATGCTTCTTGCAATGGCAACACGCTGAAGCTGTCCACCCGAAAGCGTCGGATACTGAGCATATTTTTTCTCATGTCCCTTCAAACCTACCAGATCAATGAGCTCCATGGCTTTCGCATTTCGCTCCTCACGGCTCACTCCTTTGAATTTCAAGCCCAGGGCTACATTATCCAGCACGGTCATCCAGGGAAGTGACGAATACTGCTGAAAGACCATACTGACGCGATTTTTCGCATCGGCTTTTGTTCCAGAAATAAGTACCTGACCCTCAGTGGGTTGTTGAAGACCTGCGATATATCGTAAGACCGTAGATTTTCCGCTACCAGACATACCTAAGATGACGGCAAACTGTCCCTGAGCCGGCTTATCCTCAATCAGAAAATCCAGACCTTTGATGATCCAATTTTGGCCCCCATCATAGCTCTGCCCAATATCGCGCAGTTCGATAATGTTTTTTCGATCGGTATCATGCATTGGTACTTCCATGGGCTATTCTGTTGCAACAGCTGGCTGCGCTGAAGACCGTTTATTAAAAAATCGAATGCCCTGATATCCCAGCACCGAAAGCATAATGAAGTGAATAGCCAGCGCTGTATCCGCAAACAAATAGGTCAGTACGGACTCAGATCCAAACAATGGGCTGATATGGTCAATCGCCAGAATCACATAAATGGCTATTAATAACCAGATGGCAATGCTCGAGATATAATCCCAGATCAGACTGACATTAGATTGTGCCTGAACAGCGCCTCCTTTTCGTGACTTGTCTGCCTGATATTTATAGGGAAATAAAACCCGATCCAAATAGATAAATAGCTTGTCCTGCAGGATACCAATGATCATAATGATGATCAGAATGGCAAATACCTTATCTACCCTACCCTGACGGATGCCTGAGCGCCAAATTAAAGCACCTATCCCTCCGGTCGAACCAATGCCTTCTGCCACTATGATATAGGTCCATGATATTGCTGTCAATACCCTGATATCATCCGTAATGCGGCTTAACACGGAGGGAATATAGACGGATCGAATAGTCTGCCAATTAGTGGCTCCCAGTGTATATACCGTCTTTAGGTAGACATCTTCTACTTCATTCACACGGACGATGACCACAGGAAGCAGGTAAATCAATATACCAAAGGCCAGAAAGTGCACCTTCATGGCCGTCGATGTACCAAACCAAACGATAAAAAGCCCGGTCACGGCCGTCAATGGAATATATCGGATGGCGTCAACCTGACGCTGAGAAAGTCCTTTAAAAAAAGGAAACAAACCAATGAGGAACCCCAGAGGAAGTGAGATTAGAATGGCTTCAATATATCCGGAAAGATTTAAACCCAGGCTCAGGCAGGTATTCCTGATAATGTCATTGTCAGCGTACAATTCTCCAAATGAGGACAAGACTTTTCCTGGTTTAGGTAAAATGTAAGACGGGAAAACCGGATTCTCACCCATAGTGAGTAGTACCCATACCAGAAGTAACAGGCCAAAGCCACTAAGCCCCAGCAGCAGACTTTGTCTGGAGTTTAATGATCCTTTGAGTTGAAATAGTGACATGCAGACTACTGTGCTTCTGCGCCTGCAATCAGCTGAAACTCAGTCCGACGGT
>JAUILM010000564.1 GCA_030432855.1 Bacteroidia bacterium | reverse complement strand
TGACAAAGGTTATAATTTACACTTCAAAAAACACAGTTTCATTTGGTCCCTGCATGTATATATTAAATTCATATACATCGCCTTTCTTATGGGCCATCAGTGTTCTACGCCTATCCAGAGGAACAGTCGACAGAACCTCATCTCCTTCGTTGAGCATCGATTCATCAGAAAAATAAATGCGGGTAAAAGAATGTATGAGCTGCCCACGCATAAATAAGACAACCGAAACAAAAGGTGCCTGACCATCTACCGATTGTGGTTTTGGTAAGCGGAAAATAAAACGATTCTCAGGGTCAGTTCCGGTCCCAAAACGACCAAACCTTTTATTAATGCCATCATTCAACCATAGCTCTACCATGGCATCTGGTATCACCGTCCCATCGCCGTCAAATATTCTCCCGGATAATGTGATAATATCACTTTCATTCAGATCATGCGCCATATCGCCATCCACCCAACTGTCATAATCATATCCATACTGTCGTGGTGTCAGTCCATAGGCAAAAAAAGGTCCCACCGTCTGTGAAGGGGTTTGAAGTCTTTTACTCATATCATCGATTTTCAAATGGAGTTTCATTATATCCTCTCAATACCATATCAAATCGGTATCCTAAAGCAAAAAGAGGCTCGGTAATATCCAGATCAAATTCAGAAATTAACAATTTTCTCCCACTCTCGGGGACTCCAAGAAAAATGGGATCATGGGGCAGTAATGGATCTCCCGGAAAGTACATTTGCGTTACCAGACGGCTGGTAATATTAGCCCCAAACAAAGAAAAGTGAATATGCTGAGGTCGCCAGGCATTATGATGATTTCCCCAGGGATATGCGCCAGGTTTAATCGTATAAAATTTATAATTCCCTTCGTCATCTGACATACATCGACCGACGCCCAGGAAATTGGGATCCAACGGAGCGTCATGTTGGTCCACCTTATGCACATACCGACCAGATGCATTGGCCTGCCAGATCTCTATTAATGCATTTGGAATCGGTCGCCCGAACTCATCCATTATTTTACCATGTACCACGATTCTTTCTCCAAGAGGTTCACCATTCTTGATAGAATTTCGAGTAAGATCGTGGTCCAGTGGATTGATCTGAAAACTGCCGAATGCCGGTCCCGTCATTTCAGCAAACGTCTTCTTGTTAAAAACCAGTGGTTGTGTCGGTGCCCTTAACACCGTAGACTTATAGTCGGGATGCAGCCGGGGAGGTTGTACCGTGGGATCTGACAATGGGATTTTACTTTGATCCATCTCTCAGCAGTTGTTTCGACCAAGATAGTGCACCACAAGCAGTAATAGTAGTCAAAATCAAGCATCAAATTGTCTATTTCGATCAAGTATTCCCTCATTTTGAAGCCAGAGAAGCACATAGATGTATATTTAATACATTATGGCAAAAAAGGTCTTAAGCTTTAAGGGACTCTTTGGAGATCATTGGAACACTCTGGATGAGATGTTGATCCATATAGAACCCCTGCAGGAACGAACCATGCTATATGACTATGAGATCCAGGAGCATGTGCACTCCCATCTGGTGCAGCTTTTCTTTATCACGGATGGTGGCGGGCTTCTGCAATCGACCGACACAAAAGTCTCCCTAGACTCACCTTGCCTGCTTTTTGTACCACACCATATGCTGCATGGATTTATCTTTCCCTCCGATGTTCGGGGGCATGTTTTGACTATGCCTGTTCATTTCTTCGAAAGTGTTACCAGCAATAATAAGCGTTTATTTTCAGGTTTTGACCGCCTACAATACTTCCCGTTGATCGATGACACGCCATCGTTGCAGGAGATTACAAACCTCATCAAAAGTATTGAAGTAGAATCAGCAAAAAGTAAAACGGAAAGTGAAGAGACCTTACCCCTACTGCTTCAACTGCTTTTGATATTTCTACTTCGATCCGAAAAAGAAAGTCAATCTATTATCCTTACCATGGATGACAAAGCTCTAAGGCACTACCGGGCTTTTGAAAAATTAGTGAAGACAAATTTCCATGAACAAAAGTCGGTTCAATTCTATGCTCAAGAACTGCTGATTTCCTCAGTACATTTAAATCGGATCTGCAAAACAGTAGTGCAAAAAACATCCTTACAAGTGATCCATGATATCATCATCAACGAGGCAAAAAGATATTTAAAAGGAACCTCAATACCTATCGCTGAAATTGCCTTTCTACTTAATTTTAAGGATGCTGCACACTTTTCAAAGTTCTTCAAGAAAAAGGCAGGGTTGTCGCCCAGGGAGTATCGGAAGTAAGGTACTAGTGTTTTTTACAGGAGAGGGAAGTGGGGAGCTGGAAGTGGGGAGTGGGAAGTTGGGAGTTGGAAGTGGGGAGTTGGAAGTGGTTTGAAAACCGGTCAACCTTATTTAGGCTTGGACAATGAACAACCCAGCTCCCGGTGCCATTAAATAATCAGGATACGTGCTTACTAATATATTGCATCCATCCTTCATAATATTCCTGAACCGCCACATTACCCAGATCAGGTCTAATAATCTCAGCTGACTTAGAGATCAAATACTGTATCTCTTGTAGATCCCTGAAGATGCCCATTTGCAGGCCTGCCAGGTAGGCGGCTCCCAGGGCTGAGATGTGTGGATTTTGTTTTTTCCGAAGATTAAAACTAAGGAGATCTGCCAGAAATTTTATCACAAAATTATTTCTGGAAATACCTCCGTTTACGGCCAGTTCACGCATGGGAGCGTTCATATCCTTGCACATGGCAATGATTACATCTTTTATCTGATAGGCAATACTTTCCAATGCAGCCCGTACGATATGATTTCGAGAAGTACCGAAGGTCATCCCTTCAATGGACGCCTTGCGGTCCATCTGCCAGTGTGGAGCTCCCAGGCCACTAAAGGCCGGGATCAGATAGACACCACCATTATCTTCCACAGACGTGGCCATCTGCTCGGTATCTGCTGGGTTTTCAAATAAATGCATCTCATTCCTTAGCCATTCGAGAGTGGAACCGCAGGCTACGATAGCTCCTTCCAGTGCATATTTCACACCGGCATCCGTACTGTAGCAGATGGTGGAAAGCATACCATTACTTGTTTCTACGGGATGATCACCGACATTGACCATAATCGAACTGCCCGTACCTAAAGTGACCTTGCCAGCTCCCTGCTCAAAACACCCCTCCCCAAAAGCAGCTGCATGCGAATCACCAATCATCGCCGTAATGGGAATAGCAGCAGGAAATAATCCACTAAAATCACTCTCACCAAAGTGACTGGCGGACTCCTGCACTTTAGGTAATTTCAAATTTTCCAGTCCCCACATTTGAAGAATCTCAGGATCCCATTGTAGCGTATGAATATTAAAAAGTAGGGTTCTGCTGGCATTTGTGTGGTCGGTTGAAAATACCTGACCATCACTCAGCTTATACAGAAGCCAGGTATCTACCGTACCAAAAAACACTTCGCCAGAGCGGACGCGATCGAATAACTCCTGATCATTTCCTAAAAGCCAAAGCAATTTTGTGCCCGAAAAATAGGGGTCAATAATTAGTCCGGTCCGTTCATGGATCAGAGCTTCCTGACCCTTTCTTTTCAGTTCACCACAAATATCGATGGATCGTTTACAGGACCAGACAACCGCCGGACTCAATTGCTTACCGGACTCATCCCATAGAATAAAAGTCTCCCGTTGATTACTAATACCACAACAGGCAATAGAGTTTAATGAAAATCCTGCTGCTTCAAATGAAGCAAGACTTTTTCGCACTGCCTGTAGTATATTCTCGAATATTTCCTCCGGATCTTGCTCCACGAATCCATTCTCAAAATGCTGAGTATTCAGCGCTTCCGAAGCTTCAGAAACGACGGCACCATTCCCATCAAAAATTATAGCCTTGGATCCACTAGTCCCCTGATCGATAGCCAATATGTATTTTTTTGTGGTCATGATCGATCTCGGTTCATTTTATCAATAATCACAGCTAACAATATCACCAGACCTTTAGCAACCTGCTGCCAAAAAGGAGAGACATTTAATAAAACCAGTCCATTATTTAAAACTCCGATGATGGCCGCACCGATTACCGTACCTGTGACAGTCCCTACTCCACCTGAAAGTGAAGTACCACCAATGACTACTGCCGCTATCGCATCTAATTCATATGTCATACCGGCATTAGGTTGTGCTGAATTTAATCGCGCGGTGACCAGAACGCCCCCAATCCCTGCCAGCATACCCGCCAGGCCATACACCATCAATTTAATCTTCTTAATATTTATCCCTGAGAGATAGGCAGCTTTTTCATTTCCTCCGATGGCATAAATATATCTACCAAAGGCCGTCTTTCTGGTGATAAATACAAAAACCAGCACCACGATCAAGGAAATCCAAACTGGCACCGGTATACCCAATAGCCATCCGGAACCAATAAATTCCAAAGCTGGGCCCAGGTTAGAAATCGGG
>JAUILM010000563.1 GCA_030432855.1 Bacteroidia bacterium | reverse complement strand
GGCCTTTTACATTGCCGGTGTCCCGGGTGTACTTATGGGATTGATAGCATGGTTTTATTTAAAGCCTTCCACTACTGAAAGTCGAAATGCAAAAAATGATACTGATACCGCCACTATTTTATCTGATTTATTGAAATACCATAATATAAAATGGGGAATCCCCGTGGCCTGTTGTGTGTTTGGATGGTGGTTTGCCACATTGCCTTTTATTTCTAAGTATTTTACGGATGTACAGGGTATGTCAGCTGATGCAATGGGTATGACCATGGGTCTCCTGGGCGTCGCAGGGCTGGTTTCTTCCATAGTTATACCGGGGGTCTCAGACAAGATTGGCAGAAAAAAGGCCTTGGTCGCGGCTATCTGCCTGGGACTACTTTATCCCTTTGCAGTATTTTATTTATCAGGGTCTGGATTACATCTGCCAGCTATGTTTATTACCTATTTTCTGATGGGGGCTATTCCGCTAGTGGCGGCAGTTATCCCATCAGAAGCAGTTCCTGATCATCTCAAAGCCAAAGCTATTGGACTTATCACGGCCGTTGCAGAAATAGTAGGTGGAGTGCTTGTGCCCGCGATAGCGGGGGCATTATCCGATGCTATTCACGAGTCAGCCTTCCTATGGGTTTCCTGTGTTATGGCAATACTTGCTTTGCTCTTTACTTTGAAATTACAAACTGTGCAAGTAGCACAGGAATCAAAAAACATATAACATGTCGAATGTCGTGAATTGCCCTACCTGTGGCGCCAAAGCTAAAATGCGAGAGAAAGATGGTCAGGTGACCTATGTCGGATTGACAGATGAAGAAAAGAGTAAGAAGATTTCACAGCTGAAAAAGGCAATGAATAAGTTTAAAGAGAAAGCCAGGAGCCTTGAGATCCAATTAGAAAGACTTCAAGACAAGGAACATTAATTAATTAAGAATAATAGTACTATGAAAATAATCGACCTGTCTGTAACCATTTCTGAAGATATAAAAGAGCCTCTGCCGACGACTATTCAGTACGAAGATCATAAGGCGGGTGCAAAAAAAATCGGAGCTGCGCTTTTCGGAGGCATGACAGATTGTTTTATCGATGACAATGGACCGGCCGGTGAAATGCTTACCGTCACCAGTCATTGTGGTACACACGTAGATGCCCCTTACCATTATTTTCCCACCTGCGAAGGAAGGCCTTCCCGGACAATTGATCAAATGCCATTGGATTGGTTTTTCCGTCCTGGTGTCGTTTTGGATTTTACCGATAAACCTGATGGCTACATGTTTGAGCCTGAGGATTTACAGGAAAAATTGGCCGATATAGATTATACGTTGAAGCCCTTCGATATTGTCCTGATTCGATGTGATGCAGATAAGCGGATACATGACGATGACTTTGTAAAGATCCATGTAGGTGCTTCGGCCAAGGCCACACATTGGCTTATTGATCAGGGGATAAAAGTAATGGGGACTGACGGCTGGGGTTGGGACATTCCCCTTCATATTCAGGCGGCTGACTACAAGGCAAATCCGCGGCCTGGAGTCATTTGGCAAGCCCACTATGTCGGTATTGAAAAGGAGTATTGTCAAATCGAGAAAATGGCAAACCTCGATCAATTGCCATCCTCTGGATTCACCGTTGCCTGCTTTCCTGCTAAAATTAAAGGTGGAAGTGCAGGGTGGACCCGGGCGGTTGCAATCCTGAATACTCATTGATATAAACAAGAATTAAAATAAAGATATAAGTAAAGTATGAGCAAAAAGAAATCACTATCCAGACAAATGCGGATCGTGCATAGATATCTGGGGTTCTTTCTGACAGGTATTATGGCTGTCTATGCAATAAGTGGAATGGTCATGATATTTAGAGAGACTGATTTTCTTAAACATGAGGTGATAGTTGAACAGCAGTTAGATCCTGGACTAACCGGTGGCGAATTGAGTCCAAAATTGAGAATGGGAGTAAAAGTAGAAAAAACCGAAGGTGATGTCCTTTACTTCGATCAGGGTAAATACAATGTGAGAACGGGATTGGCTACGGTTCGGAAAATGGAATTACCTCTTATTATATCTAAAATGGAGAGACTTCATAAGGCAACAACAAATAGCCCGGTTTATTTCTTGAATTTGTTTTTTGGTTTGTCACTGTTGTTCTTTGTGATATCCTCTTTTTGGATGTTTTTGCCCAGCACTCTCATTTTTAAGAAAGGCATTTATTTTACCATAGGTGGTGTTGTGTTGACTTTGATTCTTGTTTTTATCTAATTTAGAAAAATAACTATCTGTAATTGGGGAGGTCTTATCAAGGAAGTTAAAGGTGTTGTCGATGTTTTTGACGCGATGAGAATTTTAAACTACTAATTAATTAATTGCTGATGAAAAATCTATTTATTCTATCTGCTCTTATTGTATTCATTTCGATTGGATTTCAGTCCTGGAAGATTGATGCAGAATCTCAGGATACGACATATAGAGATCTCAACAAGAATGGGGTAAAAGACGTCTATGAAGATTCATCTCAGCCCATTGATCAGCGCATCAGAGATCTGTTGTCTCAAATGACGATCGAAGAAAAGTCAGGAATCCTTTTTAATGCCATATCAGGTATTGAATTTGGAGAAGGATTGGAAAGGGTCGACTCATTGATTAGTCAGGTGCATATTAATCACCTGGATATGCCGGGAATGGCCACTCCGCAACAAATATTGCAACATAATAATACACTGCAGAAAATTGCTGAGGGGACTCGCCTGGGTATTCCGATTACCTTTTACTCCGATCCAAGAAACGGATTGCGATTTAATGAGGCAGCGGGAGAAAACCGGTTTCACTCATGGTGGCCTTCCGAGCTTGGATTGGGTGCGATCGGTGATGCAGACCTGGTAAGAGAATTTGGCGATATGGCGCGACAGGAATATGTGGCGCTTGGTATCCGCCTGGCTTTGCATCCTATGGCCGATTTAGCTACCGAACCGAGATGGTTTAGGAACTATACTACCTTCGGTGAGGATGCAGCCATGAGTGCCAAATTGATAAAAGCCTACGTTCAAGGTTTTCAGGGTGAAACACTGGGCCCTCATAGTGTACTCACTATGACCAAGCACTTTCCAGGGGGTGGTCCGCAAAAGGACGGCATGGATTCACATTTTGCAACAGGAAAGGAGCAGGTGTATCCCGGAGGCATGTTCGACTATCATCTAAAACCCTTTATCGAGGGAGCACTTCCCGCCGGGACGGCTCAGTTGATGTTATATTATGGTCAACCCATTGGCATTACCGAAGAGGAAGTGGCCTTTGGATTCAATAAGGAAATTGTCACTGATTTATTGAGAGATTCACTGGGTTTTGATGGTGTGGTATGTACAGACTGGGCGCTGGTATATGATAATCCCGCTAAGCCTGCATCAGCCTGGGGGGTGGAACATCTTTCACCTAAACAACGAGTTGAAAAAATAATTAATGCCGGAGTAGATATGTTGGGTGGTGAATCCTGCGCCGAGTTAATCGTTGAGCTTGTGCAGGAAGGTTCCATTGCTGAAGAGCGTATTGACGAATCTGTTCGTAGAGTTCTTCATGACAAATTTGTTTTGGGGCTTTTTGAAAATCCATTTCTGGAGGAAAAAGACCTTGCCATTTTTCAAAACAAATCCTTTATGGAAAAGGGTAAAGAAGCCCAGCGAAAATCACTGGTGCTCCTGAAGAATGAAGACAATATTTTACCACTCTCAGAAAACATCAAGGTATTTGTAGAAGGTATCAATCCAAAGGCAGTCAGTACTTATGCGACGATCGTCAACAGTCCGGAAGAGGCTGATGTGGTTTTGTTAAAATTTGGTACTCCATTTACACCTGTTGAAAACCCACAGTATTTCCTGGAACGAATTTTTCTTCAGGGGAGATTGGATTTTTCTGAGGAAGAGAAAAAGAGAATGCTTGATTTGATCAAAAGCAAACCTACTATTTCGATTCTTACTATGAATCGACCGGCCGTTATTCCGGAAATAAATGCTGCCACTAAAGGACTGATTGTAGATTTTACTTGCCAGGATGAGATTTTGGCGGAATTAATTTTTGGAAAGTTTAAACCCAGTGGAAAATTGCCCATAGAAATGCCATCCAGTATGGAAGCTGTGGAAAATCAAATGGAAGATGTACCTCATGACTCTGAGAATCCATTATATGAATTTGGATTTGGTTTGACTTATCAATAATCCACAAGGTCACTCGCCCTATGATTTTTAAAGATAAGGTTTGCATCGTCGCTGGAGCGGCATCCGGTATTGGAAAGGCAACGGCTGTTTCTTTTGCTCGCGAAGGGGCAACTCTTATTTTAGCAGATAGCTCGGAATCTGTCTCCAAAGTAGTGGATATTATCGAAAAAGTAGGTGGGGAGGCTACCGCTGAAATTATTGATATATCAGATGAGACTTCGGTATCTGATTTACTGAAGATGACCACTGCAAAATTTG
>JAUILM010000562.1 GCA_030432855.1 Bacteroidia bacterium | reverse complement strand
TTTCCAAAAATTCTGCACCGGTTTCCCGGGATTGGCATTTTTAGGCTCCTGGATCTCCATAAATTCCTGCAAACCAAAGTCTCCAAATTCCTTTTCTATAGACTGATGATTGTAGAAAAACAGGTTTACACCATGCTTGGACTGAAATTGGTCAGGCTCTAATAATGTACCCTTGCCATACCTTGAGTCACTGGTTGACAGAGATACATTAACCATGTATCCTCCGGGCGCAAGCTGATCGTAGCCGTCTTTTATGAATTTGAGTCGTTCATTTTTTCCTAACAGATGCATCAATGCATAACTATATATACCCTCATATAGATCGGTATCAAAAGGCATATCACTAACTGAGCCGTGATACACCCTGATATCTTCACCGTATTCTTTCTTAGCCAGTGCAATGGCGGTTTCGGAAATCTCAATTCCGGTCACTTTCATACCTGCATCTGTGAATACTTTTGCATTCCGTCCATAACCATATCCCGGCACCAAAATATTATGGGCTTCTATGCTAAGAAATAATTTCAAAGCATCGAATGTCACATCGACAGGGTGCTGGCCCCACATGTCTTTATGGTCTCTAAAACTGGATTCCCAAAATTCTGTCATGTGCTTTGCTATAATGCTGTCTGAGTTATTTTTGTATCTCCGGGGCATTCAATTCAGCCCTCATATTCATGATACTCCGAGATGGTCAAATAATATCCATCCGGATCACGTAGGGAAAACTCTTTACGACGAGAATTAGGGTTCAGGTGGATGTCTTTCTCGATCCTGATATCAGATCTAAGCAGGTGATTTCTGAGCTCCTCCATACTGTCCGTCCTGAAATAAAGGATTAAACCATTACCGGCAATAATTTCTTGATTTTGCATGGTGGGATGTTCGTGTTCACCCCATCGATGTAGACAAAGTACCACCTGATCATCTTGCGTGACCAAAATGTCAAATTTGTTTCCACCGTGCTTGCTTCTCCATCCAAACACTGACTGATACCAATGAGAGCTCTTTTCTACATCTTTTACGGCAATTATGGGGTCGATTGTAAACATTACTATTTATTTAAAAATCAGGTGATAATTGAAATAATTGAGCAAAGCCTTATTGTTTTCAAACACCTCATTCATTTGCTCAATTTGTTTTGAGTTCAGCTTTTCAATTTTTTGAGCGTTCAAGTTAGTTATTTTCAATTTTTTGTGTTGAAAATTGTGGGCCTTGAACTTTCTGCCAAAATTAAGTTGTCCGAGTGCAGGCATAAATGCTAAGATTTTATTAGTAGATTTTTCTGGAAATGAAGTTAGATCTTCATAGGATATGAGGAGGGATTGATTTGACAACTCGATGTTTTGCTTTTGGTACTGTAGACAAAGGATAGAGAACTCAGCGGCTGACCTGGGATTGTAATTGCTTTTACGGATCAGACTTTCACATTGTGCATAAGGGTTCCTGACGAGAATGATCAGGTAGCTATTAGGAAAGGTGGCAAGAATAGATGGTACACGTACAATATTGGGAGGGCTTTTTTCGACCAGTATGGGCTGCGTAATATCCCAATACTTTCTCCATTCCTTTTTAATGTAGCTCCAATCAAATGGTGCAGAAGGATCCCATCTGCCTACATTTTCAAACATGGTATGGGTCAGCGTTGGTAATCTCTGACCTTCCATGGCGTCTTGTATGTTATTTACCGATACATTGGGCGATGTTGATATCAGTTCAGTAAGGAGGGTAGAGCCACAAAAAGGAGGAGACAGAACAAACAGATATTTATTTTCAATCCTTTTGAACCGGATTCTCCTGATCTGATTTCGAAACACGGTACGAGCATGGCTTCCATATCGGGGGTATAGTAGCCTGTATATTCGATCACTCCCTACGTTCATGTCCGGAATATAGTGAATTGAGGATCATAATGAATGGGCTCGTGAATATGTGTGATATCCAGTTGTACAAATAGAGGTCATGAAACTATGGGTCGTACCTACGGCACTCAGGTGATTAGGCGGTATATACTGCGGATTTAAATCCGCAAGTAGGATTTGCCGTGCCTCTGGCATTTATTAGAGTAAGAAATCATCCCCAGAGTTTGGTGGCATTTCGATAAACTATCAGGAATAAGATTATTATGGTCCTTCTGGATGCTCATGGTTCATCTTTTTTTATGTATAGTCTGTCTTGGATTTTATCGAAAGGTCCACTGCGTGGGGCGTTCTTTGACATTGCCTCAAAGAACCAAAACTCTAGTCAGATTCATAGGTGGCGATGTCTCACTTGGTCCTGAGTTATGTGGCTCTCTGCCAGGTCGTTTCGTCCCGTTCTAGAAAGCTGGCATAATCGCTGTATTTTCTTATCCGAAACTCCAAGCCACCATAAATATTGGTGCAATCGATTAAGGTATATGCGCTCAACCCTACAGTAAGAAAATAAGGCTCTCGTCTCGTGTTCTTGATGGCATTTGATGCGATAAAAGCAGATCATAATTAAATTTACTTTGAGGTAATGCCATCTTTCTTTGAGGGCCACTTTGAATCCGACGTTTTGATCTAGAAATAGCGGGCAGGCACCCGGTTTTCGCAGCTTGCAAGAAAACAGGGCCGGGGTAGCGGGAGAGCACCTTTTTTGGTCCTATTTTGTTCTTTAAAGTTTGTCTTGGAATTACTCGAAAGGTCCACTACGTAGAGCCTTTGCCCAGGGAAGTGGGAGAGCAAAATCAAGACTTACAATTCCAAATTTCCTGGCACCCGGTACTCTGCGGCAGCCGGAGCCTTGGCGTAGGTTGCCGGCACCTGGTACCAGAATATTCGGAGCCGTAAATAATTTATTTATTGCCTTATCACCTTGACTCTTTCAAACATATACGAATTGTCACTAGTACGAAGTTTTTTTCCACTGGCTGTGGTCACATTTTTGAGGATTACTTCTTTTGTGGTGACGTATGGGTAGGCTTCGACGTAGGAATAATCTACCAGTTCAGGATTAAAGTTGGCAAAGATGGCAGGACCTTCATAGTCATCCGGATGATTGGAATCGTCAATATGCAGATTTTCGATGGTGATTTTTTCGGGCATGTAGCAAGTGTAGCCGAAGTTGTGCTGCCCGGTATTGCGGCCTCCAATGAGACTGGCACTTGCTGGCTTCCCTCCATATGGGATAAACGTACAATTTTGAATCAGGAGCTCACCTTCCCAGGTACTGCCGTAGTCTGATCGAAGATTGACCATGGTGCGACCTCGAATGGTTGAATTTTCAATCAGTAAGGTACCTGTACCAATGGCGTTTATACCCATGTGTCCCATGGTGGAATTTCGTATAGTAGCATTTGCCACGCCCATATGTGCATCAAACCGTGAGAAGGTGCATTGATCGTACATCAGATTCTTGCTGAAATTTGATCCCATGATCCCCCAATAGGTCCGATCATCTATATCATTGGTCTGCTTGCAATTGACAAAAGACACATTTACAGACCGATTTACGAGAATATCATAAGAACCCATGGACACAGGGACCCCTGCAGATCCAATCGTCTTGTACGTCTTATGGCCCGTGAGTATGGTGTTTTGGACCGTGACATTAGAGCAATCACTGACCCGAATGAATCCACCGTAAGGTGCGCCATGATCCCCTTCTCCAACTATCTTATGTTCCAGTCCATCAACTACTACATTCGATCGTTGGATGGCAATTCCTCTTCGATAATAGGTATATTTTGACGGCGCCTGATTGGCAATGGTGGTGAAGTACCCACCTTTGATCATCAGTAATTCCTGATCTAAGGGAAGGGCGGAGATGTCGGTAATCTCCTCAAAGTCCCACACGATGGGAGCATTCATATCCACATTGCCTTCACCGTCTACCATGAAGATGTCGGTTTGAGATGAGCCATTATTCTGATTAGGCCCATATCGGATATAGCGCTTCACATTGTCATTGGTGACTGTGATGAGGCAGGGACCCGGTAAATCCGCTTCGATCTTTTTCTGATTTCTCTTCAGGGAGGTAATTCCCTCAGGTTTAAAGGCAAGCTGACTGGAATGTACGAGGAAGATGTTGTTGTTTCGATCTTCCACGTCAGTGTCATCAATAATAAATTTAGCTTTTCCAAAATCAGTATCGGTCTCTATAATCGCCGTTAGTGCTGCACCCCCGATATAATATGTAGGCTCACCTACGGCCCTTACCTCAAGACCATGCACATTCGCAAAGGCATGTGTCCCGGCAATAGCTTTCATAGCATCACTTTTACCGTCACCCACAGCCCCGAGATCAGCATAACTGACCCACCCTTGTGACTTAAATCGAGTGGCCTTATCTGGCGGTACATTGACCTGCAATTGCCCCTCATTATCTAAAGTAATTGCGATAGACCCATCTTCCGAAGTCAGATTTACCGGATGAATACCTTGCGCTATAGACAAGTAAGATATGCTAAGAAACAGGAAGACCCCTA
>JAUILM010000561.1 GCA_030432855.1 Bacteroidia bacterium | reverse complement strand
GCAACACCTCCTCTCTTAGCTTTTCAAGGCTAAACACATGTGATGCTTCAAATTCTATCTGATTTCTAGTAAGGTAATGGTACAGCTTTAGCACCTTCCATCGGAAGTAGAAGTTGAGAAATAACATGGCCAAAAACAGACCAACGACTATTGAAATGAGAAGTATATACATGTCTTGTTCCTCAAAAGTAGCAAAACCCAGATAATGCCATAGAGTTTCTATTGCCAGTCAACGCTACTGCTAATGTGGACACATGAGAGCACTTTTCATGATCCATGTAAACCCGCGCAGTAAATCCACTTTGGGCCTGCTTTGAAAAGAAAGCCCACATCCACGTGTGTAGATATGGGCTAACAAAACTTTCTAACATTATATCCTTACTATCCTAAGATGGATCTTCTACTTTGGTAGTAAATAATTGAGCACCCGTTTGCTTGTCAACAATCAAGGCCACAAAGGGTCGATCAAATCTAAAAGTGGGTGGAAGAGAAGTCACCCCTACGCCTACTGATGTTACTGCCGCACCATCGACACCTTTCTCATCAACCTTCAGATATGTTTTATGGATCACTTTCTTGATAAACAAATTGCCCATCGTTGAACTGCCCAAATTGGAAAAGTCCGCACTTTGATCGTTAAAAGCCTGTACCATACCCAGGTTTTTTAAAGGGCTGTTCATCAACTTCTCATATTCGATTTCAAATTTGGGCATGTGGATAAAAATGCGACCTTTCTGCAGGTCCTGATCAATCAACTGATCAATGTCTGACACTGAAAGATCATCGATAAAATCATCTATAGATACAGCCGTGTCTGAAGGTTGCAATAACACCATGGAGAATGTGGTATCTGCCAGTGGTAACTCCACTGCTTTGATCTGCTGATCTTTATATGAGCTGAGATCGTACACATCCTGATACATCATCGGCACTGATACTTCACTGCCATCAGACAGCGTGAATTTATCATTGATGGTATTTTCTACGGGGAAGGGATATGCCCAATCCGCCTGCAAAATCAGCGCATTTATCAAGAACATAACGTCTTCATCCGTGATTTCTTCCAATACTTTCTCGATACGTCCATCTGTGTTGTTTTTGACCCAGGTATTTATGGCTTCCAGAGCGGATGGTTGAGTAAAATCGAGATCAGATAGCATGGCATCGTGATAATCGCCCATGTAACTGAGGAAATCAGCATCCGCGGTGACACGATTTTTATCCCAGAAAATTGAATTTTCCATATTCAGCTGCGTGTTTTCACCAGTCGCCGACATGGACTGATTGACCGCCTTGTAGGCTTCACCTACATGACTTTCGTTTGGCAGTCCCAGTACTTCCGACATTTCCTTACGCGTATCATTGGCAGCACCTTCGTATGCCATATAAAGTGCAGAAGCAACACTAAGGGCTGAAATGCTCACATTTTCTCCTGCTGTGGTTTCCTTGACTGTTTGCTTAAATAAATCCCATTGAAAGTCGTGCAAACCCTGCATCATTTGATCTGCTGTCACCTCCTCAGATGTATCAATGATTGGATCATCCGATTTATCACAAGCACTCAATAACAGAAGCAATGCAACTATATTCCAAATCTTCATAGTAATTGTCTTTTGGTTATACCCTTTAAGACGGCAGATCTAAAATGCTGGTTTGGTTGAAAATGTTAATTATTTCCAAAGGTTGAATCCCGGAAGTCCCGGACTAGCTCTGTACTGCCAGTACCGCCTCCATCTTATCCTTCAGGTATTTACCGGTCAGAGAAGGATCACACTCGATAAGTCCCTCCGGAGTGCCCTGGAAGATAATCTGGCCTCCATGTCGACCTCCACCCGGTCCTAAATCAATCACCCAATCTGCTGATTTTATCACATCAAGATTGTGCTCTACGACCACTACCGTATGACCTTGCTCTACCAGGGCATTGAGTGAAGTGAGTAATTTATTGATATCATGGAAATGCAGTCCGGTAGTCGGTTCATCAAAAATGAACAACATCTGCTGGTTACTTCTATCCTGTCCCAGATAAGATGCCAGCTTGACACGTTGAGCTTCTCCACCGGATAACGTGCTGGAAGACTGACCTAATTTCACATATCCCAGGCCTACATCCTGTAGTGGTTGTAGTTTCTGCACTATATCCAGTTCTTCTGCAAAGAAAGTGATGGCTTCATCAATGCTGAGTTCAAGGATCTGATAGATATTCTTGCCATTGTATTGCACCTCCAGCACCTCCGTCTTGAATCGTTGTCCCTTACAATCCTCGCACTGCAATCGTACATCAGCCAAAAACTGCATTTCCACAACGATTTCTCCGTCGCCCTGGCAGGTATCGCATCTCCCACCCTCTACATTGAATGAAAAATGCTTGGGTTTGTATCCCCTGATCTTAGCCAGTTGTTGGGAAGTCATGAGCTTCCGAATGCTATCATAGGCCTTTACATACGTGACCGGATTGGATCGGGAAGACTTGCCAATTGGTTTTTGATTAATGAGCTCTACCTGTGTTATCAGATCAAGATCTCCCTCCAATTTTTTAAAGGTACCAGGGGCATACTTAGTGGGCTCCTCCAGGTATCTTTTCATACTTCTGTATAGAATCTCATGTACCAAAGTACTCTTACCAGAACCCGAAACGCCTGACACTACATTGAGGGCCTGTAGCATAAACGTGGCATCAACATCTTGTAGGTTGTGTTGCGAGGCTCCCTTGATATGAATCTTGTTGGCCGATCTTCTTCGTGACTGAGGTATTGGTATAAATAAATCATAGTTTAAGTAACCCGCAGTCAAACTCCTTTCACTTTGAGACAACTCACCGTAAGGCCCGGCATATACTACCTCCCCGCCATGGATACCTGCTTCGGGTCCCATGTCGATCAGAAAATCAGCACTCCGGATGACATCTTCTTCATGCTCCACCACAATCACTGTATTGTCAAGATCACGAAGCTGCTCCAGCACTGCCACCAGTTTTTCAGTATCACGAGGGTGCAGACCAATACTAGGCTCATCCAGGATATACAGCGAATTGGTCAGGTTACTTCCCAATGACTTGGTAAGATTTATCCGTTGAGTTTCTCCTCCACTCAGGGTAGATGAAGTCCGATCCAGGTGCAGGTAATCCAGACCCAGGGCACATAGATTTGCCAATCGGGTTTCTATCTCTATCAACAGACGCTTGGCAATCTTCCGGTCATGATCTGAAAGCTCAATTTCCTGGAAAAACTGCAGTAATGTATCCATAGGCATGAGGATCAACTCATCAATGCTGTGTCCATCGACTTTCACATATCCCGCCTCTTCTCTCAATCTGGATCCTTTACAGACCGGACAGACCGTGCGACCACGATAACGTGCCATCATCACGCGGTTCTGGATCTTGTACGATTTGCTTTCCAACTCATCGAAGAAATCATTGATTCCTTCAAAGTATGCATTACCATCCCAAAGGAGGTCCTTCTGTTCATCCGTCAGGTCGCGATAGGGTCGGTGCACAGGAAAATCAAAATGATGTGCTGCTTGAAGTAATCGGTCGAGGTACAGTCCGGACTTTTCACCGCGCCAGCATTGAATGGCACCATCTACTACAGAAAGCGTAGGATTGGGTATCACCTTATCTTCATCAATGCCCATCACCCGACCAAAACCCTCACAACGGGGACAGGCTCCGAAGGGGTTGTTATAATTAAATAGATGCGGTGTGGGCTCAATGAATGTCAGACCGTCCAACTCAAACCGGTTGTTGAAGATGAGATCTTCCTCTTCTTCCAGGACTCTTAAGAGACACTCTCCCCCACTTTCAGCAAAGGCTGTGCTGACAGAATCTGCTATCCGCTTGACGTTTTCCTCCTCATTATTAGCGACAAATCGATCAATCAGGATCAGTATTTCATAGGGGTCCACCTCAGAAATCTTTTTCTCCAGTATTTCATTTTCACTCGCGAGATAGTCTTCAATATATAGCTGTTCTTCACCGACATACAATCTGGAGTACCCCTTTTGGAGTAAAACTGAACATTCCTGTCCGATCGTCCGATCCTTATACTGCTGATGAAGGGGTATCAGGAGCAGAATTTTTTGACCTTTTTCGAGACTTTTGATATGATCGACTACATTGGTGACGGTATGTCGAGTCACAACATTGCCCGATACCGGCGAGTATGTGATACCAATTCGGGCATAAAGCAGACGCAGATAATCATAAATCTCTGTTAAAGATCCTACGGTACTTCGGGCATTAGCCGTACTCACTCGCTGCTCAATGGCAATAGCTGGACAAATTCCTTTTATGAAGTCGACTTCGGGTTTCTTCATTCGATTGAGAAACTGTCGGGCATAGGAAGAAAGACTCTCCACATACCGTCTCTGCCCCTCTGCGTACAGAGTATCGATCGTGATGGTTGATTTGCCAGAACCTGATACACCCGTGACGACAATCAATTGATTTTTGGGAATCTG
>JAUILM010000560.1 GCA_030432855.1 Bacteroidia bacterium | reverse complement strand
TTATGTACTTCCAAACTACAATATCGTTCTCGACCATCCTGTGTAATATGAATGACGCCACATTCATGCAGGAATTTGACATGCAGGGATACAGCCTGTCGCGTCATGTCAAATTGTTCTGCCAGTAAATTCACATTTTTTTTCTCATGGGTCAGCGACATTAATATCTGTCGTCGGGTAGGATTCGCTATCGCTTGAAATACATCTCGACTCATAGGTTCATTTTAATGATGCGCAAGATAATGCTTGCCTAATTAATATGCAAGTATTTGCTTGCATAAATTTTAATGGGGAAATTTACTAGTTGAAAAGGTGTCCAAAAAACTTCATTCTATAGAAGTTATAACAGGTTCTGGTATGCGGATTTTTCCCAAGCTCATCTGTCTGCCGAGTCTGTCAGATTCAGCATGGTATTAAACGTGAAGAGCTTAGTCTATTACTTGCAGTTTTTAGTATTTGAATACTTCCGGAGCGGTCCCTACAATTTTAGGATCAGGTGGTGATGCAATACTTTCATCTTTATATTGGTACGGAAGATTGTGAAGGACGTGCTTTATGCAATTTAAACGTGCGCGTTTTTTTCCATCTGAACGTACGATAGTCCAGGGTGCATGCTGGGTATGTGATCGTCTGAACATTTCAAGTTTCTTCTCGGTGATTTCATCCCATTTTCCCAGGACACTTTTGTCCACAGGACTGAGTTTCCAACGCTTTAAGGGATCATTTTCGCGTGAAGAAAACCTCCTGAATTGTTCTGCTCGGCTCACATCAAACCAGAACTTAAATAGAAGTATACGGCTCTCCACGAGGGTTCGCTCAATAACTGGAACTTGCTCCAGAAACTCTCGATATTGTGTGGGTGTACAAAACTTCATGACGGGTTCTATGATAGCCCGATTATACCAGGACCTATCAAATAAAACAATTTCACCATCTGTTGGGAGCTGTTCGATATAGCGTTGAAAGAACCATTGACCCTTTTGGACTTCAGTGGGTATGCCCAGTGCGACCACCCTTGCTCCCCTAGGATTCATATGCTCCATGAATCGTTTTATCGTTCCCCCCTTGCCTGCCGCATCGCGTCCTTCAAATACGAGAACGATCTTCTTCCCAGAACTCTTCACCCATTTTTGTAGTTTCAGTAGTTCGATCTGCAAGGCTCTTTTTTCTTCCTCATATTCGGACCTGTTCATCTTTCGGTCATATGGATACGAAATTCCAATTAAGTCCTTATCACTTGCATTTTCTACCTTTCTCCTGATTCTTTCCGGCACCTGCCTGTACATGTTGTTTTTATCGCTCATAGGTCACGGTTAAGTCATGTATTGATCGGTTGACTACTTGCCCTGTATAACGGACAATCACAGACATCACTACTAATATAGTTTTAAATTAACGGAATGTTAGTCTTGTATACAGCGTAACCTCATGGTAGTATCAGGCTGATTACCAACTCATTGACTTTCTATCTGAAAGTGGACAGGTACTTAGTTTGCAGGTTTAAGATGAATTGCCAAACCCTGGTTTTTTTGCAATTGATGATCGATCTGATCGTTGGCACTGACAGATTGAGTTTGAATGCTCACATGTGTTGGGGGTGGGCTATTCATTTGATCACTATATAGTATGGCTTCATACTCTTTATCCGCATCTAAAAAGTCTAAGGAGATTGTGACTTTCTGGTCTTTATGGCCACTTAGAGCACCGACAAACCAATGATCTCCACTTCTTCGGGCAATCACGGCCAGCTCTCCGGTATGCCCGGTGAGCACTTTTGTATCGTCCCAGACCGTGGGAAGGGCGTCGTAAAAGGCAAGTTCGGGTACTTCCTGAATGAATTTCTGATTATTGCCGGCACCACCAGCTGTGGGGCTGGCTCCTGCAGGACGATCATACCAATAGAGAAATTGCCAGGGGCTATAGATGCAAACAGCCTTTGCAAGCTGGGAAGCATGCGAGCCCATTTTCTCGCGAACCCTGGGGGCAAAATAACAATTCGTATGATCTCCAGCCCCGGCGATCATCCTGGTGAAAAGTGTCTTGAGCACCATCGCATTATCCGGGGATTCTTCATCACCCCGGATTCCTTCCTGGGTTAGCAGGTTAGGGTAGGTCCTGGAATAGCCAGTGGGTCGATATTCGTCATGTATATCCACCATTAAATGATGATCAGCCGCCTTGCGAACGGCGCTGTGCAGCCAGGAGGTCCAATATTGCGAACCTACATTTACAAAACCATATTTTACACCTTTGACGCCCCAGGATTCATACAGTGGGAGCACCTGGTCAAGCTGCTTTTCAAGGGCTCTCCTGTTTACATACAGAATCACTCCAATGCCTTTACTGTCGGCGTAAGATATTACTTCATGAAGATCCAAAGGTCCTTTTGATCTTTTGGGATCCACAGTCACTGTGGTCGCATCGGATGAGTCATCATACTCATTCCCATACCAGCCGGCATCAAATTCGATATATTGCAAGTTATGCCTGGCTGCAAAATCAACACAGGCCATACCACCCCTGGTAGTCAGCGTTACTTCACGAATTACTTTTCCAGGTTTAATCCAGGAAGTATCCTCGATTTTGCAAGGTTCATTCAGGTTAAGCAGGAGATAGTTATTTTCCAACAAAACACCCGGTCGAGGGGAGGCCATTATATATCGCCAGGGGGTATTGAATGGGGTTTGACCTTTTACTTCAGACGCCAGGTCAGCTATGAGAGTGCCGGCTTTACCGGTATGGCTTACCAGTTTCATGCGGGCATGATCAACTAACCCAGCCTCACCTATAGCAACAAAGTAAGAATTTGGCAATTGTACCAGTAACGGCCTTTCTACTGATTCCGTCATTTCAGATACGGGCATTTTAGAAATTTGAGCTTGCGCCTTACCGGCTGCCCAAACACTGGCATGTGGTGGAATGGAGAACTCGGTCAATTCACCTTCTATTACGAGTTCTTCGATATTATTATGAAACTCATAGCGAAAAGCGACTCCTTCATCATAAGCGCGTACTCTAATATTGAAATTGGCATCATTGCCGCCAAAGACCACAAGAGCCTCATTGTAAATATCTGGATACTCACTCCTTTCTCCATACACAGGCTTCCACCGGCGGTCAATAAAGTTTGTTTCTACGTGATCTATATGATAATCCTTATTGCCGGCGCTGGATCCTGATAACTGAATTCCTAATTTAGACGGGCTGATGATTTCATTCCCTTCATGGTAGATCGTGTAGGTGGGGTCCGTAGATGTATCTGCGAGTACTAGTTCATATTTACCATCGGGGCTTTTTATGGGGACCGTCTCTATGGTTGGGTTTGCACACCCCGGTACTAAAAACCAGGTCATAGATAGTAAAAGCCAACCGGTCAATTTATCAGGCATGTTCCTTTTAATTGAAAGGGTTCCATAGAATAATCCAATTAACTGTCACCCTCGTTTTTGCACTCTCGCACCCTGTTTTAAGCGGGTACATTATTTTTATAATTAATCCGCCAATCACTCTAAAATACTACCCATTTATGCTGATAAGTATTTGGATCTAAGGATAATGCTCTCCTGTTTATCTCTTGATGACTTCGAAATCATAAGTCGAAAAATAAGTCAACAATGAGCGACATTCATAACATAGTTGCAAAGTAACTAAAATTGAATTCAGAATAAACCATGTGGATCCTATTCCATTTTACCTGAAAATTCGGTACTCATCTGATCTGCTGTGCGGGCAGTACCTTTGACTATGCATGTATATCGACCTCTTCTGCAACGTCTTGTGCAAACCCATCTATTGTACTCATATAGGTCAATATTTACGCAGACGTAGATGAAATGATTTTAGACTTGCTCCCGGGTTTAGCTTGTGTTAGCGAATATATGACCACAATAGCAATATACTCCACAGCAATCAGCCAGAATCCAGGATCACCAAAGAAAGTCAGATGATTTCCACCATGTGGAATGATGAATACAGGAACGGTGATCACAGCATCCAGGATCATAGCACCCAAAAACATGAAAACACCCAGGAGAATACCATGCGTATCATGACCTCTTCGATAGTACAGTCGGGCTCCCAGGATCGCAGCGGGAATAATGGCTAGCATGAGTACTAAATTAGCCTGATAATCTGGATCCTCCATGATCGGGACAAAGAATGATCCGACATAGGCCAGGATGCCAATAATATAAACAATGATCGAACTAAGGGCGGCGTGTTTGAAATGTAGATTGGTCATATTTTTACAGTTTTATTCTTAACAAATACCCTGTAAAAATGGGGAGAAGAGCCTGTGGATGCTTGACCCATTGAGCCAAAGCTTTGATATTTTAAGCCAGCCAGGGAGGTTGCAAAATATGGACAGTAGATCGGATCTTGGTGCATCTACAGTTGGTTTCGTGAATATGGCGTAAATTCATGTTTTGATGCTAACCTTGGTTTAAATGCTAGATTGGTTGGAGTTAGG
>JAUILM010000559.1 GCA_030432855.1 Bacteroidia bacterium | reverse complement strand
CTAGCGACACCAAGCGATCGAATGGCTCACTATAAGAGATGGAGGCGCCTCTTTCTAACCATACCTGTGATCCATCGGGCAAATCAACCCATTCTACATCCAATGATTCATTGAATACTTCATGACTCACAATGGATTGATCTGCTCCAGAATCCGTCCTGCTGATCCAGAAAACTGCAACCACAAGAATTAGAAGCCCTGCTGCAATAGTCATCCACCGACGCTGGGGTGCCATTCTATGCACTTTTCCCGACTCTTCCTCAAACGCCCTACTTTCAAATTTTTCCCATGCAACATCCACATCAGGTATCTCTACAGTCTCGTCATACAGGGCACTATCGTCCCACACCTGCTTCATACTTTCGTATTCCTGCTGCCACTCGACATTACCTTCCAACATGTGCATGAAATCTGCCTCCTCTTTTGGAGACAGTGCACCACTTAAGTGGTTAATTATCAATTCTTGAAAAGGTACCTTTTTCATTTTTCTATTCTTATAGATGCTATGCAACTCACCTTACCCCTATTCACCTCCCCATTTTTTTTCAAAAAAGTGAAAGAATCAACAAACACATCTGGATGTAATCCTTTAAATGCACACGTAAACTCCTCAATGCTTTACTCAGTTGATGTTCCACGGTCTTAGTCGAAATATTCATGATCTCGGCTATCTCCTTATAGCTTTTACCCTCAAAACGACTCAGTACAAATACACTCTTGCACCGGGGTGGAAGCTGATTGACGGCTGTATTTATCTGCTGCTGCAGATCCATCCTATTGACTTCCTGATTTCCATCTGTACCCACTTTAGTGACACTTTGCTCATCGATATCAGTAATCGTAGCGCTGTTTTTGCGGAGAAATCCCATGGCCTCGTGATAAGCCATGGTGGCCAGATATCCTCCCAGAGAATCTGTAATCTCCAGCTGATTTTTCTTTCGCCAAAACTTCAAGAAAACCTCTTGAGTGAGGTCTTCAGCCGTCTCCTTCTGCTTCACAAACCGATATATGCGTAAATAGACAGGACGATAGTGCTCCTGGAAGATTCTTTTCATTTCTCCCCGGTCACCATCCCGTAGTGCGGTAAGCGTAGTCTGGTTTTTCAGATCACTCATTTCATTTTGGAGCTCTCAACCTGTGTAATTTATCTATTTGTCTAACGCTTTCGACATCCCAGATCCGAAAGCAGGCTGCAAATTTATATTAATGGAAAGATAGAGAAAGAAATTGATGGACCGATCATCATACATGATCGACAGGTGGGTACATCCATAAAAGACAACAGGGCTCTGATCTGCATCAAAGCCCTGTCACAACGAGAACCAAATTAAATTAAAACCTTTAAAGTACTTACACTTATAAGACAACTCAGGCTGCCTTAAAGTCTGTTAATGGACCTTTAAGATTATGTTATTGATTAAATGATGCGTCTACGCAGTCCGTCAATCGACGTAGATGACTTTTCGCAAAAACCTAATACCCAGAGAAACTTCAAAGGCGACATTTTTGATGCTTTGCTCATTGAATATCTCCTGAGTTCCGGTGAATGGATTATTGTAACGGGATGCCGGTATGAAAATTTGACGCGAAATATCCGGACTAAATCGAATATCCAGCATTCCACCTACATATTCACTAAATGGAAACTCGAATCCACCTCCTAGTGTCAGACCATATACAAACTTCTGCACCCCGTCAGTAAAACCCTGATAGAGTTGCAGGTCATGGCTTATATTATACTCACCTCGTATTGCAATAGAATAGAACCCCAATGTGCGGCCCACGTTAAATCGATTCTTACCACCCAGTGATAGCGAAACATTGTTAAACCGCATTTGGAATTGCTCCGCATCATAAGCGATACCCGTATTAGGATTAACTGAAGCTCTAAATCGAATCGCCCTACCTTTCACATGATAGCCAGCTTCAGCAAATAGTGACCCTGCCGACGGATCATCTGCTGTCTCAATAAAGAGAACGCCGTGATATGCAAACAAGGGATCATTGTTCTGGTAATTATTCCACCGCTGCAGGCCTAATGTCGGTCCGCCCTTAAGGCCAAAGACATAGCTCTGAGCCTGCATATCTCCCATGAGAAAGACCATACAGGATAGGAATACGACGATCTTGTGTGAAATGTTCATAGTGCTGAAATATGTAATATAAGTAAAAGCATAGAAACATATTTAGTGCCAACATTACACCTCAGGAGGCAGATGGGCTGTAACATGCAAATTGAAGTGCATCAAAAGATATCATGCACAGATCCATCTTTCTGTGACAAAATGTAGCACAATCCAGCACTTCAGTCAAAGGTCCTTCTAGTTTGTTAAATTGTCCGGGAAATAAAAGTTTGTGATGATGACAGGCAGACTCAGCATATTAATGGCAGTTTTTTTCCTCCTTGCCTTCCGTAGTGACCATCCACCTATCAAGACATTCATAGCGAATGACTTAAATTATTTGATTGATTTCTATAAAGAATTGCATCAATCTCCAGAACTCTCTCTGTACGAAAAAGAAACCTCCCGCAAACTAGCTGGGGAAATGCGGGAAATCGGTTTTGAGGTTACGGAAAATTTTGGTGGCTATGGAATTGTTTGTATCCTGAAGAATGGTGATGGGCCCACCATTTTCTATCGCACTGACATGGATGGTTTGCCAGTGACAGAACGCACAGACCTGCCCTATGCCAGTACTTTTAAAATGAAAGGAGACTCTGAAAACGAGCTGGAAACCATGCATGCCTGTGGCCACGATGTACACATGACGGTGTGGCTAGGTACAGCCAGGGCACTGGCCGCTCATCAGGATCAGTGGAAAGGTACCTTGATGTTTATCGGACAACCCGCAGAAGAAATCGGCGCTGGTGCCCGTATGATGCTTGAAGCAGGCCTATTTGAACATTTTCCAGTACCTGATTATGGCGTGGGTATCCACTCCAGTGCTGAGATTCTTACCGGCCAGGCAGGGTTTGGAAAAGGCTATACAATGGCACGTGCGGAATCTATTGACATAAATGTATTCGGGATAGGTGCTCATGGGGCATCTCCTCACAAATCCATAGATCCTGTAGTACTTGCCTCTCTGATCGTCATGGACCTCCAGACGATTGTGAGTAGAAGTGTAGACCCTCTGGAAGCGGCTGTGGTGACCGTAGGAGCTATCGAAGGTGGTACTAAACACAATATTATTCCTGATCGTGTGACCCTGAAGCTTACCGTCAGGACCTACAAGGAAAGTGTCAGACGATTGATCCATCGACGAATTCAAGAAATAGCCCGGGGAGTAGCGATGGCCGCAGGATTGCCGGAAGACAAATACCCTGAAGTGATCATTCCTGAAAAATCAACACCCCCTAACTACAATAATCCGGTGTTGGTAGATCGATTAATTGAATCTGCTCAGATTGCCATTGGCAGTGAGCAGGTAGTTGAAGCAGCCCCTAAGACCGTTGCGGAAGATTTTGCATTGTATGGCCAGACAAGTGATTCTATCCCTACGGTTCTACTTTGGCTGGGAACCGTCCCTGAAGAACGCTATGAAAATGCCGTAAAAAACGAGGAAAGTCTACCGGGGCTACATTCGCCATTTTACTATCCGGCACCTGAAACTTCTATTGAAACCGGGGTGACTCTAATGACGCAGATAGTGCGTGATTTACTGAAAGGTTAATCCACGTATAAGACCTGACCAGGCCTAATAGTATTTGAGGCCAGTTGATTATTCTCCTTTAGCAACTCCACGGTGAGATTATACCGGTTGGCTATGCTATAGAGCGTATCCCCTTTCTTGACTACATGACTCGATCGTTCTTCAGAGGTTACTACCCGTTTGATTCTGGGCACAGGTTTTGCAATTTGTGGCTCCTGTCGATATGATTTCTCAGGTGCTTTGGCCCGAATTTTAGGTCGGTCTTTGGACTTCACCATACCTCGCAATCGGATTTTCTCTCCTATAGCGGGTTCTGATCCCGGATAGAGTCTATTTCTGATGTATAATTTCTCCAGCCGAATGCCATAGATCTGAGCAATATCATACATTGTTTCCCCTTCTTCCACCTCATGATATTTTCGGCTACCCTTGTATTTCTTCTTTTTCTTTCCAAGGTATACACGTTCGGCATGATCAAGAGCAGCGGTGGTAGCGTCTATGCGCTCGTTGTATTCCATAATGTCTCTAGAGGATACACCCAGTCTCGCAGCAATAATTTCGGGTGTTTCACCCTCCTGTGCATAGACCATCTTGATGCCATTGTTAGTCACCACACCTTCTATGATAGGCGCTCTGGCAGTATGTCTTTGCCAACCAAAAGTTTGGTGAGATCGTTGCTCAATGGGTGCATGATTATAGGTGGCTTTAGGCTCTTCCTTAGGTACATCTACCTGTGCCAATAATTGCTCTGGTGCCCAATAATCATACGAGTAAAGCTCGTATTTTTCGATCAGTTTTATTAGGAGAACAGCATACTTGGGGTT
>JAUILM010000558.1 GCA_030432855.1 Bacteroidia bacterium | reverse complement strand
CGGAACTTCTTTCCAATACATCGGGACTACCCGAATATTTATCCAATCATGACGAATTTCGCACTATCGACAAGGAGCGTTTTATATCACGAATTACGAGGATTGAACCTATCGCAAAAAAAGGTTTGGTGCGATCCAACCGGCACACTGATTATATAATCCTGGCTTCGATCATCGATGAGGTCACAGAGGAAGGATTTGTCAGCTCGATCAATCGTTTAATGCGTGACGCCGAGATGCTACGTACAGGATTTAGAGGACATCGAGATTGGATTGACAATAATGTAGCTTCGGGTATTGGCCGAAGGCAGGCAGATAAGGTAGTGACTTCATGGCCAGTGGCTAGTTGGTCTATTCTGGGAGCAGGAGGTATTTTATCTTGTCTTGAGGATGTAATGAAGTGGCAGGACTATGTAGACAATCAGGGATACATCAGAGATCTGGTAGCCTATAATACATTGAGGATCAGTGCGGATCATTCGTATGCAGAACAAGTGGAATCAGGTATGAATGGACAATTCGGAATTTTCCGATATTATCCTGAAAGGCAGATTAAACTGTTTATGTTTAATAACTGCTATGATGAAAACACATCAGACTTTGTGGAATTAGTAAATGCAATAGAGCAGGATTTATTTTAAATTTATAAAGACCATAACCACATAAAACCGTATATCATGTCAAAAGGATTATCACTTCACATTGGTATCAATCAGCTAAATCCACAGTTTTACAATGATTGGAATGGTAAGCTTAATGCCTGTGAGGCAGACGCAAGAGCCATGCAGAAAATTGCTTCACAGCAAGGTTTTGAAACCAATTTATTATTGACACAATCTGCCACCCGCGAAAATGTGAAGGAGCAAATCACTCAGGCTTCTGAGCAGTTGCAACCTGGTGATTTGTACTTTATTTCATATGCCGGACATGGAGGACAATTGCCCGATGTATCAGGAGATGAAACGGATGGCTTTGATGAGACCTGGTGTCTCTACAATGGACAATTTCTCGATGACGAGCTCACTCTGTTATTGAGTAAATTTGAAGAAGGTGTTAGAGTCTTACTAGTTTCGGACAGCTGCCATAGTGGCTCGATTAAGAGAGGTGAGATAGCGGAAAAACCGGAAGACGAGATGAGTCCTGACGGCATTGGGTTTCGTAAAATGTATCCGAAAGAAGCATTTCTTACCTATCGTACAAATCGACAATTTTACGATAATATAAAGCGTGATATTCCTAATCCTCTTCCACAGAGTAAGGCTACAATTAAGTCCATCACTGCCTGTCGGGATGATCAATCTGCTGCCGATGGAAAAAAGAATGGATTTTTCACCAGCAATTTGTTGGATGTCTGGGATGATGGCCGCTTTCAAGGTAATTATGAAGATCTCTTCAAAAAGATTGAATCCAAAATGTGGTGGAAGACACTCTGGAATGGCAAAAAACAACAGCCTGTTCTATCAGGAGAAGGTCCGAACCTCGTCACATTTGAAAAGCCTTTTCAAATTTGAGACTATACCAATAGTTCACAAAATGGACCCGTACTATCACCAAATCCATCGACTTCAATATCCATAGCTGTAAGCATAGTATGATATAGATTGGCCAAAGGCGTTTGGTCTTCGTATCGAAGATTCATTCCTGACTTCAATTTGCCACCTCCACGCCCGCCCAGAACGATGGGTAGATCATAGGGAGAATGTCGATTACCGTCTCGAAGACCTGAACCAAATAGCACCATACTATTATCCAGCAGGGTCCGATCTCCCTCCTTAATACTTTCGAGTCTCTCCAGCATATAGGCATATTGTTCTATGTGCCAGCGATTGATTCTATAATACTGATCCATGAGTCTGGGATCATTCTTATGATGCGAAGCAGAATGATGGTTTTCTGTCACCCCATCAATAAATGAATAGTTTCTCTGGCTCACAGAATTACCAAACATAAACGTAGCAACACGAGAGGCATCGCTCCAAAAAGCCAGTACCATGATATCGATCATAAGTCTGGTTTTCTCGGTCACGTCTACTCCTTCTGCATACTCTGCCCATTCATCGATTCTAATATCCATGCGTTTGAGTTCCTTCCGCATATCGGGTGTGATCTGAGCTTCGAAATCGGCAAGATTTCCCTGATCCAGCAAACGTTTCTCTACGGATCGAACTGCTTCGAGGTACTCACCTAATTTGTTTTTATCCTCAATGCCGAGTTGCTTATCAAGACGCTTGGCATCTTCTTTTACAATATCAAGAACACTCTTCTTATAGGGATCCTCCGGCAACGGCTTCTTGCCTGGGATATAGTTTCTAAACATGCGATCAAACGCCATCCTGGGATCAATCTCTCTTGAACACGGCTGTGTCCGTGACTGCCATGATATCGTGCCACCATACAATCGGGTAAAGCCTACTGCCTTATCCACTCCGCTCCGTATACGATCCAGACCATACTGAAGTGAAGGAAATAATGTACCCTTTCCAATATGTCGCGCCATAAGTTGATCCAATGAAATACCTCCACTATCAACATTGGCATCCACAGTCCGTGCGATACGCATAGAGGTCAGGAAATTAGCCGTCTTCGTATAGTGCCCATCATGTCTGCTGATGGAGTTCCTGTTCATAAGTCCACCCATGACTAATACCTTATCCTGAACATTTGCCAGGGGCGACAAGATGGGTGAAAGGGTATAATTCGAACCAATCTCCTTAGGATTCCAGCGATCGGGATGCACACCATTAGGCATGAAAAGACATGCAAACCGCTGAGGTGCCTGATGCAGATCTGAGGAATTAGCAAAAAGCGATTGGGGTGCCAGTGAATGCATGAAAGGCAGAGCAATAGATGCACCTAAACCTTTGAGCATATTCCTACGGGAAATTTGATTCTTTGCAGTTATCATAGTTATGTTTTAATATATAGGTCAGCCATATCACTAATGCGATGTCGGAAAGGGTAGCTATTGATTAGTGTAAGCATGAGCTTTTCAGTATCAAAATTATCAGCCAGGAGTGTCTCGGTAAGTTCTTTGACGGTAGGAGAATCCGTAAATATCACCCCCCTGCCCAATGAGTATGAAAGTAGTTTTCGAGCGAAATTCTTAGCGAATTTGGGCTTTTCTTCGACTAAGATTTTCCGAAGATCAGCAACGTCCTCTATGTGCGTGCCATCTTCCATAATAGCTTCCGTATTAATGGCAACTTCACCACGGTAATATTGCCTTTGACGGCCAATGGCATCAAAAGACTCCATTACCAGTCCTAGAGGATCCATTTTCTGGTGACATCCTGCACAGGCAGAAGGTGCACGGTGTTTTTCAAGCAGAGCCCTCAGATCCAGCTCGTCGTGCACTCCATCCTTAGCGGCCTCGAGCTCAGGTACATCGGGAGGAGGCGGAGGAGCCGGTGTACCTAAAATCTGCTCCAGTACCCATTGTCCTCGCAACACGGGACTGGTCCTGCCGGGTAGAGAAGTGGCTGTCAATACTGCACCCATTCCCATGACACCACCGCGACCGTGTTCAGCAACCGGTACGGGTCTAAACTCATTTCCTTCTACACCCTCGATACCATAGAAGGTCGCCAGGCGATCATTTAGCATAGAATACTCACTATCCAACAATAGCAGCAGGTTTTTCTCCTTGCTATATGCATGATGGAAGAAATTCACCACCTCATTCTTCATATCCGAGGCCAGTTCACCAGTCAACTCTGGATAGAGTGTCGGGTCGGCCTTCGGATTCGACATATGCTCTTCGACCCCCAGCCATTGAGGAGCAAAGGCCGTGGAGAATCGCTTGTACTTTTCATTTTTCATCATCCGACGTGCCTCTCTGGTGAGAATTGCAGGATTGTGAAGATCTTCCCGGTAAGCCACCTGGATAAGCGTATCATCCGGCATGGAAGACCATAGCAAGTAGGAGAGTCGATTTGCCAGCTCGAAATTGCTGATTTGGTATGCCTTATTACCTGGAATATTAACTTCGGACCTGTATAAGAAGCTGGGTGATACGAGAATACGCTTGAAGACCGTACTTAGTGCCTTATCAAATCCTTGTGGGTCCTCCCACATGTCCCGAAAGTAGACTTCGTCAAAGAACTGCATGAGTTCTCCTTCCTCTTCATTTGAAAGAAAACGCCGGTATGCCTTAGATGCAAAAGGTAGAATAACATCTTGGGCAAGGCGATGTGGTTTGCTCCACCTGGGATACTCTTCACCAAACCAACCTTTCACTGTATTGATGGATCGTCTAAAGAATCCTGCCCTATAGTCATGCGGCACCAAGTCATTCCATCGATCCTGATCATGATGGACCATCCGGATAATGGAATCTGCAGCAGCATAATATCTTTCGATAGTAAGGGGTGTGATATACAATACGGAAGATTGATTGTCGAATCCTTCACCTCCTGATCCTTCAGAGGGAAAATATCGTTTAGCATCAAACTGCACACCGAGTAAATCCTTGATAGTGTAGGTGT
>JAUILM010000557.1 GCA_030432855.1 Bacteroidia bacterium | reverse complement strand
AAATACTCTTGAAAAAATCCATAGTTTAAAAATTTTTTAGGTGAAAAAAATAATTCTGTTTTTTAAAGGTCACTTATCGTGATAATTGACTAATCGTACTTGTATTGAATCCCTTTGTTAGTTAATCAGTTATAGTTCCTTTCGAATTATGATGTAAAGGTAGATAGGAAACTCACACACTTCAAGGCTACTTTGACATTCAAATGTGAAGCCCAATTACATAACATGCTGATATGTAGTATTATATAAAACTTAACGGAAAAAATTGAATTAGGCGAGGAGCCGGTTTTTTGAAATTTTATCCCGATTTAGAAATGTCCGATACAGAGGTCGTATCCATTCTTCAACATGTCGTGTGTTAAGAGCAAAATAAAATTTGGTTTTGATAGTCAATGACTATTCAACCGCGATAATTTGCTGTTTTTTAGCAGATACAGGCAATTATTTATGGTGATGACACCCTGAGTTTACATGAATTTAAAGACTGGACTCCCTAATTTTAATCCGATGGTGGTTTTCTTTTTAGCTCAAAACTTTGCCCCAGGTATACCTTACGTACTAATTCATCGGCAGCGAGGTCTTCTGCTGTTCCATCACGAAGTATTTTGCCTTCAAACATGAGATAAGCCCGATCTGTGATAGACAATGTCTCCTGCACATTGTGATCTGTGATGAGTATACCGATATCTTTTGTCTTTAGTTTTTGGACAATGGACTGAATGTCTTCCACTGCGATAGGATCGATACCGGCAAATGGTTCATCCAGTAGGATAAACTTTGGATCAGATGCCAGGGCCCGGGCTATTTCCGTTCTTCTTCTTTCTCCTCCGGAGAGTGTATCACCATTGCTTTTTCTGACCTTGTGCAGTCCAAATTCATCTATGAGGGATTCACATTTTTCCTGCTGCTCTGATCGCGTAAGCTCCATCATTTCCAGGATCGCCATGATGTTATCCTCCACACTAAGCTTTCGAAAGACGCTGGGCTCTTGTGGTAAGTAGCCAATCCCGCTCTGCGCTCTTCGGTACATAGGCAGGTCAGTGATTTCTTCACTATCCAGATAGACTTTGCCCCCATTAGGTTTGATAAAACCTACCATCATATAAAACGTGGTAGTTTTTCCAGCACCGTTTGGTCCGAGCAATCCCACAATTTCTCCTTGATTTACATTGATGCTTACGTCAGATACAACAGTACGTCGACCATATTTCTTTAAAAGTGAATCTCCTCTCAACTTCATTGTGTCCATTTAAAGTTAACTTCTACATCCCAGTTGGCTCGTAGGGGCTCTATCTCAGAAATTCGGGTAGGTTCCGGTTGGATCTTCTCAAGGTAATTGCCGGGGTCCCATCTTCTATTTTTATTGCGATCTTCTGTCACTCTTAAAGCGTATGTGGCAGGACGCATTTTTTGCACCTGGAGTTCTGTTGATGATGTCCCTGTCACAAATAGTGTTTTTCTAGGCTGATCATTCTCCAGCAGCTCTATCATATAGGTTGTAGTACTGTCCAGATTATCAAGTCTGAGAACTACCGTACCGAACCGCTCCACATTACCAATGGGTATTTGCTCATTTATAGTGTCATTTTCTACTCCAGAAAGCGATATGAGTGCTCCCGGAAAAAAGGTAAGTCTATAAATACTGTCCGCAGACCATGTATTCTGTAGGAGAAGACACCCCACAATTGAATCAGATACTGCTAACTCGGGTGTGATTTCCACTGAATCTCTGCCCATGAGAAGCCTAACCAGACTGGTATCTATTCCAGTGACGGGTCGGTCAAAGCAAATGTAGAACGGATCATCAGGATGACCTGAATTCCTTACATCGTTAACCTTCGTAAGCTTGGGAGCCTCTGATCGATCTATATCCCTCCTTAATACTAGTGTGTCTCTTGTATTCTGGATCGTGTCGCTAAGAAAAAGCCGCCACTGTGAACGATTGTCGCTGTAGTGCCATATTTTAATGGGATTCTTATCAGTTTTTCCATAAAGCAAAGAGCCATCTTCTTCATCATAGGTCACTGCAATTTCAAATGGCGTCCTCGAATACGTGACAGTAGCTGTGTTCCAACCAGACGTATCCAGTCTATCCAGATAAAGTGGGGTTTGCTCTTTGGAGAGTGATAGTTGGATGGGAGGGGAAGGTGATGCACTTACTGTAAATAAGGTGTCAAGGAATGCAATTTCTTCAGAGGCAGATTCATAGGTGTAGTTCAAGTTTTCATCTTTAATGGCAGTAATCTTAAAATCGCCAGCCTTCATGTTTTCGATACGAAAATGACCTTCTTCATCAGTCCTGGATGCATAGAAAGGTTTTTCGGTATAAATGACCGAATCCTCATTTGATTCATGGACCATTATGAGTACATCCTCTACCGGCTCCCCGGAAAAAGCATCCATTACAACACCTTCAATGAACAGTGAATCAATCTGCGGGCCAGTGGAAAAAACAAACGAGAAGTTTTCCAGGGGATTACTTTCAGTGATATCCTGAATGGCGTTTCCAAAGTTGATGGTGTAGGTTGCATTTTCTCGCAGCACTTCCTCTTCGTCAAACTCAAAGATGACCTGTCGTCCTCTCAATCGAATGTCCGGTCTTTGCTCTAGTGGTGGAGAGACCAGAACCTGTGTTTGGGCGTCTTCCAATTTAACCCACTCGTCCATTTCAAGTACTATACGTCGCTCTGAAAATTGGGTTTGTTGATTAGGAGTACTTGCTTCTTCCACAATTCTGGGGGGCTGCTCATCTCTGGGACCTCCAGATGGGGTAGCTCTACTGGCGCAGCTGATGATCAACGCACACATTGTAAAAGACAAAACATACTGTAACCACTGTATCATATCAGGATGGGCACTACGATTTATTCATGGGATGAAAGCTCAAAATGGTTTCCCGAAGATAGTTAATGTCAAGATGTGTATATAGTTCGGTGGTCAGTATGGACTCATGTCCCAGCATCTCCTGAACGGCACGCAGATCTGCACCTCCCTCTACTAAATGCGTCGCAAACGAGTGTCTGAAGGTGTGTGGGCTGACATTTTTGTGCAGTCCTGCTTTTTGGACGGCCTCCTTCACAATGAGAAAAACCATGTTTCGTGTGAGGGACCTTCCGCGCCTGTTTAGAAAGAGGATATCTGTGGAAGTTTTATCAGCTTCAATTTTTGTACGATCATGCCGCAGATACAGTTGTATATGTTTTATCGCCGAATCCCCAATAGGAACGATTCGCTCTTTGTTGTTCTTACCAATGACTTTTACGAAACCGATATCCAAAAACAAGTTTGAAATACGTAATTGAGTGAGCTCTGATACTCTGAGTCCACATGCGTACAATGTCTCCAGCATGGCCCGATTTCTGGTGCCTTGAGGATGGCTAAGATCTATGCCACACAGGATCGCTTCGATTTCTTCATAGGATAGCACTTCTGGGATTTTCCGTGAGATCTTTGGTCCTTCCAGTAGTTCTGTCGGATCACTGGATATGCAGTCTTCCAATAATAGATATTTGTAGAAACTCCGTAACCCGGACAGAATGCGCGATTGTGTTCTTTTCCCTAACGACAACTCATTGATCCAGGTAAGAAAATCTTGCAGATTTTTAATTGTGACACCGTCGGGAAGGATAGGTGGTTCCTGCTGGGTTGTGAAAACCCGTAATTTATCCACATCTTGCAGGTATGCCTCAACGGAATGCGAGGACATATTACGTTCTAGTAATAAGTACTGCTTAAATCCATTTGTCGCTTCATTCCAAAGCACTCCCGTTGCCGCATTTTAAAGTCAAATAATTGGCAGGTCTAAATGGCACCTACACTCTCCTTATAAATCAGTGCGGTGACGACCTGGCCTACTGCACCAAGCACATTCTTGTCTATGATGTCCAGATCATCGTCATGGGTATGCCAATGTGCCCCGAAGCTTCCCCGAGACCAGTGGATAATATCAATCATTGGCAATCCTGCAATCTGGTTCACAAATAGATGATCATCTACCAGCTGACCAATGGTGTTGTTGACAAAGTAGTGCCCGTATCCCATGGAACCGGCCAGCTTCCAGACTTTTTCGACAATCGAGCGAGCGTAGTACAAGGAAGCACCCTCTTTTGAAAAAGTAGCACCCTTGGCTGCGATCATATCGAGCAGAATGCCATATTGGGGACGATTGCCACTGGCCAGGTTACGGGCCCAGTACTGCGCTCCCAGACACCAGGTTTCATTCTGCGCTCCTCCACTGGCTCCCTGATCTTCAGCATCAAAAAATACCAGATCAATGCCTAGATCCACCGGGTTATCTTGTACTACACGTGCAATCTCAATGAGTGCTGCCACACCACTTCCGCCATCATCAGCTCCTAGAATAGGTTTGTTTTGCATTTCTGAGTCTTCATCTTGGTCGGCAATGTAGCGCGTATCCCAGTGTGCAGCTATTACGATACGCTTTTGTATACTGGGATTTATCTTCCCGATAATATTGGTTGCGTCAAAGA
>JAUILM010000556.1 GCA_030432855.1 Bacteroidia bacterium | reverse complement strand
GTCTACCCTTCCCAGGTAGGCAAATCCGGGTAAGAAACCCAACATATACACGCGATAAACATTCTGTGTATGTAGCTTGATGATCTGATCTACAGACAATCCTGTTTGCTGTATGACGTCTTCCAGGTCCAGGGCAAACTCCGGATCATAGCAGACCGGTACGCTCATGGGAGGAGTCATGTCTGAATCAAGATCTATCCATTCTTTTTCAGCAAATCGAGAGAGTCGCTCAGCCAGGTCTTCAAAATGCCACAGCAAGGGATCAAAACCGACAGTAATCGACGCATAAGCAGGGATCAGATACTGAATCCCTTCCATTTTTCGGCGGTCGAGGTAATTGGTGAAAGAAACGACTTGCTGATGAATTTCCGGATCGATGCGCTGTTCAAACTCGATAAGTAATGCAGCTTCTCCGAAAGGTACAAATCGCATCAATGGGCCCATGTTTGCTTTTTGATTTTTTGTAGAGTCAACATATCATCAATGGCCTTGAGAACATCCAGTATTTTAGGATGATCACCATGGACACAGATACTTTGGGCCAGGAGTGCTATCGTCTTCCCTTCTAAGGTACGGACTCTTTTACTTTTTATAATATTAAATACCTGATCTGCGGCTGCATTGGGATCTTCGATGACGGCATCGGGGTGACTTCGAGACACAAGTCTGCCCAAATCTGTATATCTCCGATCTGCGAAAGCTTCACGTATAAATGGATATCCTACTTCAGCGGCAGCAGTTTCCATCGCACTGCAACTCAATCCCATCAAGGGCACATTGTTTCCTAATTCGACTAAGGCCTCTATAATCGTATGACTTTCAGCAAGACTATCTGCCGCCGAATTATACAGAGCTCCATGAGGTTTGACATGTGATAGGTTTATGCCGATTGATGAAGCCATGCCTGCCAGGGCCGCCACTTGATATTTAATCATTGATTTAAGATCAGAGCTCTTGATTTTCATATATCGACGACCAAATCCCTGCAAGTCCGGATATGAAGGATGGGCTCCGACAGCTACATCAGCGTCTTTTGCAAGTAACAACGTACGCTCCATGACCACTGGATCACCCGCATGAAAGCCGCAAGCAATATTGCATGAGGTGATGTAATTGAAAATTGCCGGATCTTCAGCGAGCTGATAGCGACCAAACGCTTCGCCCATGTCACAATTTATATCGATCTCAAGTTTTTCATTTGAATTCATCAGGACATAAATACCGTATAAAAACTCTTCGCCGCCAGCAAAAGAGTCAGTGCCACCACGACTCCTCCCAGGACATTTTGCCAAAGATTATTTCTAAAATTAGTAATTGTAGAGCGATCGTTGACTACCAGCAAGAGGAAAATGGCAACAACTGGCAGCAGCATGCCATTCGCAATCTGTGCAAAGAAAATCACTGAGATTGGTTTCCAACCCATGCAGGCAAAAGTGACTCCCACTAATAGCACAATACACCAGATCATTCTGAATCGGTGAGACTTATCATCGTCTTCCCAGGAAAGCAAACCTGAAATGGCATAGGCCGCTGCTAAAGGCGCTGTGATCGCACTGCTCAAACCAGCCGCTAAAAAACCAATCGATAAAAAAACCGAAGACCAGTCGCCCAGTACCGGAGAGAGTTGCCGTGAAAGATCCGAAAGTCCTTCAATTTTAACTTGCTGGCTTTGAGATACAGCAGCTGCACAAATAATAATACACATCGTGATCACACCACCTAACAAGATGGAAATGAAAGCATCCTTCCTGGCTATAGAAAGATCTTCACTTCGCCACTGCTTTCGCACGGCAGAAGCATGCAAGAATAAATTGTAAGGAACAATGGTAGTACCCACCAATCCCGTACACACCAGCCAGGCATTCTCAGGAACCCTCGGTATAAACAGTCCACGCAAAATAGATCCCAGATCGGGTCCTACCAGGATCGCTGTCAGGATAAAGACAAGTCCCATAGTACTGACCAGGAAAACTAAACTACTTTGTACCTGCCGATAATTCCCAAAAAATAAAAGCAGGCCTGCCATCAGACCGATCCCCAATATCACTAATATTTTTTCACTTCCTGAGTCAATCCAATGTTCGAAGCCAAGTAGTGCTCCCGTGATATTGCCTGCTTCGTAGGCAGCATTTCCAATAAAAATAGCTGACACAATCAGTACAATTGCCAACTTCTTACGAATACCATCACTTTTTTGTGCAATGGCCTGGCCCAGGTCCATATCACCGACGAGTGCCAGACGAATACTCATCTCCTGGAGGACATAGGTACCCACGATAGAAAATAGCACAGTCCACAAAAGAGCATAGCCATAACCCGTCCCGGCAAGCGTAGCTGTGGTGACTGTGCCTGGGCCTATGAAGGCAGCCGCTACTAATGCTCCTGGTCCAAATCTATGATGGCGCATATCTCGACATTCCGTTTTGAAGATACAATCAATAGTACGAACTCTAATACAAGCTCCGCCAAATGTAAAAGGACAGGTAGCTCTTCCAGCCTGGGAAACCGTCAAAAAAGGCCTCCAACTTATCGAGCTCCTTTTTATCATCAATGACTCCGATCCTCTTTAGACCAGCGATCAGCCCTGTGTCACCATAGGGAATACAATCGGGATCCCGCAAGGTTTTCATCAACACATAGTTTGCGGTCCATGGACCGATCCCGGTTAGTGATGTCAGTGCCTTCTTACGGGACTCGAAATCGGGAAGTGCATTGAGGCTGTTAAAGCTCAAACGACCATTCTCAAACTCGTCTGCGATGATCCGAATGTATCGCATTTTCTGTCTGGAAAACTTCATAGTCTGCAGCTCTTCATCAGAGAGGGCAAGAATGGAGGAAGGAGTCGGAAAAAGATAATGGGTTTCCCCTTCATACATTACCTGGTCACCAGAGTGTTTCACCAGGCGTTCCTTGATTTGATGGGCAAATGTCAAATTGATTTGCTGACCAATAATACACCAGCATAGTGCTTCAAATAAATCAGGAATACCTACCAACCGCAATCCTGCATAATCCTCAGGAAAGGATCGCACCCCCTTATGTTGCTTTAGCAAATCATAAAAAGGCTGTAATGATCTTTTTGTATCAAACCAGTGACTCACATAGGATCTGACCTCATCTCTTTGAGAAGGAGTACTGTGACTGGACAAAATTTCTATTTGCAAATGGTTGTCGACCTGTTCGATCTGTAGCAATGTGGGAACCTGCTCAATTCGGACTACCCTTCTCATTGATTTGCCAGTGATCGTATAGAGCATCTCCGGATATCCACGATGCAGGAAAAAAAGGCATTCATCCCAGGAAAAGTGCTTTGGTAAAGGTATCTGCATTTGTTATAGATGTCTTAAAGTTATAGTACAACCCAACGTCCTGATGGGTGGTCTCGTCTAATGGAGCAAAGAATCTAATATGAAACAACTCAGTCTACTTCTGATGGCACTGGCAATTATAGTACTTTCCTCGTGCGACAAAGAAAATGAAATAACCGATGCATCAATCTCCTGGACCATTGGTGCAGAACACAGTCAGGACACAACCATACTTCTACCATCATCCGCCGTCAACGAAAATACGTTGGTTGTCGTCAATAACTCCATATGCCCCAGTCACGTCATCGAACTCAATGTATTTGAACAAGATCTTGTATTGTTCCGTGATACGATAATCGATCAAACCGGCAGCTTTAACTTAGAATTCGATCAGTCTCAGAGCATTCATCTACAGACGGTGATCATACCATCCAATGACAGCATGCCTGCGGAATGTGTATGGTTGGGGCAGGCAGAATTTAGGTATGATTATAAGAAGTAGTTGTCAGTTTCCGTGGTTGGCAACCTGATATCTCACCTGGACCAAACCCGAATCAAACGGCTGTGATTCCAGCAACTTAAAATGGATTCTTTCGGGAAATCCACCAAATAGTGATTTGCCACTTCCAAGGGCGATTGGATGAATTGACAATAAGCACTCATCTACCAGTTGATGCTTCAACAAAGTATGGGTCAGGGCAGTGCCACCAAAAAGCCATAGGTCCTTACCCTCCGTCTGTCGAAGATTGTCGACATATTCGTGCACGGGCTCTTTGACGAGTTCCCATCCTCTTGCTGCTGCTTCCATTGTGCTACTGAAGACGATACGACGATAATCCTTAAAAGAATTATCATCAAAATCCTGCAGAACTTCATAGGATTTTCTACCAACCAAGAGCGTATCGATTTCACTCAAGAACTGAGTCATACCGTAATCCTTGTCGGTGAAGCACCAGTCAAAAGCACCGTTAGCATCTTCGATAAACCCATCCAGTGAGATGGCGACGTTAAGAATTACCTTCCGCATTAATTTTTATTGAAGGCATAAGATATTTAAATCAAAGCGTTTTATCATTGTTAAAGAAATCTGGCAACATGAAATTTCCAACGATACTCCTGACCCTTCTCTTGATATATTCCTGTACAAAAGATGATTCAGGATCAACAATAACTGATTCTATTTTTCA
>JAUILM010000555.1 GCA_030432855.1 Bacteroidia bacterium | reverse complement strand
AAATGGAACAAGATGATCGTCTACTGTTAATGGGGCAGGATATCGCAGCGTATGGGGGAGTTTTTAAGGTAACGGAGGGGTTGCTAGAGAAGTACGGGCCGGAAAGAGTAAGAAACACCCCATTATGTGAAAGTGCTGTGATAGGTGCCGGCATGGGATTGACCTTTTCCGGGTATCGATCGATGGTCGAGATGCAGTTTGCCGACTTTGTGAGTTGTGGATTTAATCAGGTAGTCAATAATCTTGCGAAGACGCACTATCGATGGCAGCACCCGGTCAATATCACGCTCAGGCTACCTTGTGGTGGTCAGGTGGGAGCGGGGCCTTTTCATTCCCAATCCATGGAGTCCTGGTTTTTTCATACACCCGGACTGAAAATTGCATATCCTTCCAACGCATATGATGCAAAAGGCCTGCTGACGACCTGCTTACGAGATCCTAACCCCACCTTATTTTTTGAGCATAAATACCTCTATCGATCTGACAAAGGTCTGGTACCTGAGTCTCAGTATGAGATCCCACTGGGTCAGGCAAAGTTGATCGATCAGGGTACTGATGCACTCATCATCACTTATGGTTTGGGTGTGCATTGGGCAAAAGAAGTGATCGAGCGTGAGCAATACCAGATCTCAATACTTGACTTAAGGTCGCTCAAACCTCTTGATTATGAAAGCATCCGCATGTCAGTACAGAGAATAAGCCGGGTGCTGATTCTGCATGAGGCCAGCCTTACCGGTGGCGTGGGGGCGGAGATTGCAGCTTACATTTCTGAGCATTTATTTGAGTACCTGGATGCTCCGGTGATGCGATGTGCCAGTTTAGATACACCAATTCCTTTTGCTAAATCACTGGAGGATTTATTTTTGCCCCGGGAAAGATTAGCGGAGACAATAAAAAAGCTAATCAACTATTAAAATCTTATGAAAATACAAGAACTAATAGCAGTGAGCGGGTTGCCCGGACTGTATAAAATGGCAGCAAGTCGCGCCAATGGATTGATCGTGGAGGACCTGGATACAGGTAAGCGAAAGTTCGTTTCGATGCGGAAGCACCAGTTTTCACCCCTCGAGACTATCGCCGTATTTACCATGACCGATTCAGTGGCTCTGACCGAGGTACTACAGAAGATACATGCGCTCCGGGAAGAAACGCCTCCAGTCTCTCACAAGTCGTCAAATGATGAGCTTCGGAGTTATTTCCGCGAGGTATTGCCTGAGCACGATGAATATCGGGTATTTCCCAAAGACATCAAGAAGATCATTAAATGGTACAATTTCCTGAATGATCGTAATCTCTTCGAGCAATTTACCGACGAGGAAGAATAAACACTGACAGCAAACCGGCATGTACAATCAGCTCCAGGTCTTCGTTGTTCTGCCAGCCTACAACGCGTACCGGACTCTCAAGAAGACCTATAATGAGATTCCATTTGACATTGTAGATCAGGTCATACTCTGTGATGACTTCTCTACCGATGAGACGGTGGAGCTCGCCAGGGAATTGAAGATATCACATATCATTCAACACACAACGAACAGAGGCTACGGAGCAAACCAAAAATCATTGTATGATCGGGCGCTAAAAGAAGGGGCAGACATCATCATCATGTTGCACCCTGACTATCAATATGATCCCCGGTTGATCACCCCCATCGCCGGCATGATAGCCGATGGAAGTTTTGATGTGGTGCTGGGATCCAGGATACTTGGGAAGGGAGCACTAAAGGGAGGTATGCCTTTGTACAAGTATGTGGCAAATCGGGCCCTGACTTTCTTTCAAAACATTATGCTGGGTCAAAAGCTTTCGGAATATCACACCGGATATCGGGCATATCATCGTCGGGTGTTGGATACGATTTCCTATGACCAGAATTCGGATGATTTTGTTTTTGACAATCAGGTCTTGTCACAGATTATTTATGCCTCATTTTCTATTGGTGAAATCAGTTGCCCTGCCCGCTATTTTCCCGAGGCCTCCAGCATTAATCTGCGTCGTAGCATACGCTATGGCCTTGGTGTATTGCAGGTGAGCGTGGAGCACTTCTTGCAAAGATGCCGTCTGATAAAGCTAAAACGATACGAGAAAAAAACCCGATGATTATTACTCAGGCTCGAAACCGAGTATCACCTGGAATACTCCCAGATCTGACCACTTGTATCCTCCCGGATCATTGATGACGGATGGTTTGTCAAATCCAATACCATAGTCGAATCCAAGCGTACCAAACATCGGAAGGAATACCCGGAGACCTAATCCGGCAGATCGCTTCAAGTCGAATGGATCATACTCGTTAAATCGATTCCAGGCATTTCCAGCCTCCGCAAAGGCCAGTACATAGATTGTAGAGCTGGGATTTAGTGAAACGGGATATCTTAACTCAGCAGTGAACTTGTTGTAGATACCCGCACCTCCCACGATAGTTACACCGTTGACCTGCGAAAGCTGGGCAGGAAAATCTGTGTTTTCATAACCTCTGAAAGTGATCTGATCTTTACCAGTGATAGTGTATTGCGTCGCTAGTGGCTTTGCAGCAAACTCAAATCGCTCGAAGGGAGAGTCGCCAATATCCTGGTTATAATAACCCAGCATGGCCATTTTGGCACCCACTTTCAGCACCAGATTGTTCCAAACGGTTTTGTACCACTCGGCATTAAACTTCCATTTATGATATTCTACCCAGCGGTACTTATCCTGTGGCGCCATATCCTCATAGTCCTTGTCCTTATTAAACAAACTATAGGGAGGTGTGAGCTGCATGGTAAGTGTGAAAGAAGATCCATCCTTGGGAAAGATTGGTTCTGCGACCGTACTTCTGCCAATCGTCTGCTGCAGGTACCAGTTGTTGAAATTACCGGTGCTGATAGAAGTTCCGTCCTGCAATCGGAAGATATTGGCAAAATCATTAAGAGCAATACGTTGCAGGTTGATGGTCGTATTGGATACAAAGTTGTCATCCGGCCAATTCAATCTGGAACCCAGACCAATCGATGCCTGTGCAATAGAGAATGTCTGATCGATCGCAAAGAATCGGGCATTCTGAGTAAAGAATCCAGCCAGGGTAAAAGAGTTTGGCTTGTTTCCTCCCAGCCAGGGTTCGGTAAATGAGAAGTTATACGACTGATAATACTTACCATTCGTCTGTGCCCGAAGACTTACCTTTTGTCCATCTCCCTGAGGCAGAGGCTTCCAGGCCTTTCCTTCGAATAGGTTTCTTAGGGAGAAGTTGTTGAAGGTGACCCCGAGGGTACCAATCAAACCTCCTCGTGTATTGTAAAAGCTGTTCCCAGGTTGATAGCCCGCGGACAGCTCCAGTTGATCGGATGACTTTTCCTCCAAAGTATATTCGATATCAACCGTACCCCGACTTGCATTTACCGGAGTTTGCATATCCAGGGTTTCGGGGTTGAAGTATCCCAGGTTGATGATCTGTCGCTGTGATCGGATCAACTCCGCCCGGCTAAATTTGTCACCTGGTCTTGTTCGGATCTCCCGACGGACCACATGCTCATGCGTTCGGTCATTTCCTGCGATAGTTACCTTGTCGATGGTCGCTTGAGGACCTTCGTATATCCTGATCTCCAGATCGATGCTGTCATTGTCGATAGCTACCTCAATTGGATCCGGTCGGAAGAACAGATATCCGTTGTCCATATAGAGAGAACTTACATCACTTCCATCCTGACTAAAACTCAGGCGCGTCTCCAGGAGTTCCTGATTATACACGTCACCCGGCTTGATGCTGAGACGATCTTCCAGCATCTGATCATCATAGATGGAGTTACCTTTAAACTCGATGTTTCGAAAGTAGTATTGATTGCCTTCACTGATATTCAATGCCAGGTATAATCCACCTTCCTCATCTCTCCATAGAGAGTCATTTAAGATGCGGGCATCTCTAAAACCAATGGTGTTGTAGAAATTAATAATGGCGCGCTTGTCTTCCTCGAAATCACTTTCGATAAATTTCGATGAAGCGAGGAATCGCTTTCGCCACTTGGTGTTTTTCATCTGCTTTCGCAGCTTCTTGTCGGAAGCAGCTTCGTTGCCATTGATCACAATGTCATCAATCTTGATACGTTCACCGCGATCGATTTGAAAATCCAGCAGGATAGCGTTGGTAGCGCGGGTATCTTCTTTTTCAACCACTTCTACCGAAGCATCCAGGTATCCTTTTTTGATAAAGTATTTTTCAACGGCTGTTGTAGCGTTCACTTTCGTTGCTTCTGTGACTATACCACCACGAAGCAGGAAAGGTTTCAGCAGGTCATTAAGATCTTCCTCGTAGGTTTTCTTCGTACCACTATAGGTATATCTGGATAGTCGGGGTCGTTCTTCCAGTCTGATCTCCAGGAATACCACATCGCCAATCACCTTGTCCTGGATGATTTGAATGTCTGTAAAGAGGCGCTGACGCCATAGTGACCGAATGGCCTTGGATATATCATCACCGGGGATCTTTATTTTTTCACCCTTCTTCAGTCCTGAAACGATGCGGATGGCA
>JAUILM010000554.1 GCA_030432855.1 Bacteroidia bacterium | reverse complement strand
ATATTTCATGACTATAGATTTTCTAAACTTTAATTATTCTGACAAATACACATTACCATGGTATGTATTTAAATGCATTTTTATTTTTCCAGAGCCTACACGAATGTTAGTCCCTGATTTTATCTTAAACTTTAAGGATGGATCATCCTTTGCCTCAACCATTGCAATGGCCGGTATGATCTCGTACGATTGATCAGTAAATAGCTCACCATGATGTGACTGCATCGAAACATCCGCCGACAAACCCTTCTGCACTTCAATCCTGATATCTCCATGGTGCGTTGCTGCATCCACTTTTTCCTGAGGGTGGCTTTCAAAATCCAGGGCAATGTCTCCATGATGGGTATGGGCTGTCACATCCGAAGTCAGCCCTGTTAGTGTGACACTACCCTGATGATTTTTAGCCGTCACCTTCCCCTTCATATTTTCTACACGTAGATTCTCACGATGAGTTTTTGCATACAAATCAATGTGCGGCGGCAATTGCACGGTTAAATCAAATCGGTGTCGTACCTCTATACGATCCTTTTTATTTTCCTCATACCATCCCCAGCGTCTATCATAGTAGGGTTCTCCCTCTGGATCTATTTTGAAATTTAGGTCCTTGTCTCGAACGAAGAAATAAAGCTTTTGGCCTACTTGTAAGGTATCTATGATGATACTATCCTTCAGGGCTTCCAGGCGCTCTACTGATGATGATTGTAGTGTGCGGTCTACAGACATCCTCCCGGTAGATGAAGTGGATCCTTCCACCTGTACCTCCCCATGATGATTTACGATGTATACCGTTGTTATATCACTCAGATCAAAAGTAAGGGTAGACTGGTCACTTATTTCCTGTGCTGTCAGCACTTGAAAGTGTATTATAGTAATACAGCAGAATACATATAATTTCTTCATAACTGACTTTAATTAAACTAGCTCTATTTCAGAGGTAAAAAGGTTTAATACAACTTATCTAGAGACTCTTCCACGTAATCTTTTACATCGTGCTGCACATCATCTGATTGCAGCAATTCTTCCCACGCATCGCGGGCACCTTTCTCGTGCAGTAGTATCATGGCATCCGCCAGTGCTACCTGCACCAGGGGTGATCGTTGTCTTGGGATAGCATGAATGAGATATTTCCTCACCTCAGGATCATCGGCAAAATGCACCAGCGACTCAATCGCGCTCAATCGGACATTTACATTCTTATCATTTAACAGAGCATGGTTTAGAGCCTCGTATATTTTATGATTGCCGGCTGGCTGATTTCGTACTTCCTGAATTTCTTTTAAGCGCTCCGCGGTATTTGCTTCTGCATTATATCCAACGAAAGTGGTTGAGGCCTCTTCTGATGAAGGGTGATGCACAATTTCATTTTTAATGGAGGCGGGCGTATTTACACCTAACAAAAATCTCCCGGCAAATAAGCCCACAATGAAAAGTGCTGCTACACCGGTCCATCTGGTCACACTAGACCAGCTCATCACCTGCCTATCCAGATAGTTAGCCATTCTTGTCAGAACAAAGGGTTGATTGTTTACCTGGCTATAGCTACTTAGCGTGCGGTAAAACCCCGCATCCATGGCAGCAGATGGCTCAGGCACCTGAATTTCATCTAGAGAACTCCACATGGCATATTGTTCCTGAATAAAATCAGAGCAATCCGGAAACCTCTCCTTTAGTCGATCAATGTCTCGCGGAGAGAAATCTTCCTTTTCGAGAGTATTTATTAATTCCCATTGTGCTTCTTCGCACACTGACAGATCTTTCATAATTCTTTTTTTATACCCGTGTGTTTTCCAGAATTTCCTTTAACTCCAGTAGTCCTCGTTGTATTCTTGATTTAATTGCATTTTCTGTGCAATTACACATCTTTGCAATTTCCCGGTATTTCAATCCCTGAAAGCGACTAAGTACGATGGCTTCTTTCTTTTCTTCTGACAGCTTACCTAATGCATTGTGTAGTTGCCTTGCTTTCTCGGAGCGTTCCATTCTCTCTTCAGGATTTGGATCTTCATCTATCTCCTCCGGCACATATTCCATTGGTTGTCTTTTTCTCAAAGGATCCTTTTTTCGGACATGATCAATGTATAGATTTCTCGCCATGGCAAACATCCAGTAGGAAAACTCACCATGACCGCCAAAAGTAGATCGGTACTTTAGCATTCTGATAAACAGATTTTGCACAAGGTCTTCACTACGCCCCTGATCCCCCGTACACCGATAGAAGTAAGCAAAAGCGTCACCCTTGTATCGCTCATATAGCAAACCCAGCTTGCTGACATCACCATGCTGCACTTGCTTCATCAAATAGTTGTCGCTTAATTCCTTCAATTCTCGTTGGCTTTCAAAGGGGAAAACTGGAGGTATTCCATAATAGTTGCAGTAGTCGCAATTTTTTTAACGCATATCGGAGAAAAAAAAAGTCCCTTCTGGTCAATTTGCAGAAGGGACTTTTCGGCGAGCTCAACTGGCCTTATCCAGTTGCTTATTTCTCTAAACCCGGATTACTGACGAATGCTACCCGTTTACTATCGGGTGACCAGGAAGGAACATTAATAGTCCCTTGTCCTCCATAGAGATAGGCAATCACTTTTGGCGCTCCACCCGATGCGGGCATCATACGTAGCATGACTCTCTTGTAGAAGGGGTGACCATTCCAGTTTATATCACTCGGATACGATAGGAATACCATCCACTGGCCATCAGGAGATATATGCGGAAACCAATCATTGTATTCATCAAAAGTGATTTGCTCATGATCCGTACCGTCAGGTTTCATACGCCAAATCTGCATGGTGCCGGATTCTGTACTGTTGTAATAAATGTATTCTCCATCAGGCGAGTACTCCGGACCATCGGCTCGTGCTCCTACTCGTACATGTGTCAACTGAGTCTCACTGCCATCAGCAACCGAGGCTTTGTAGATATTGTATCGGGGATCTTCCCCTCTCCGTCCCGTGAATACCACATCCCGATTATCCGGCGACCACCCGTGCCAGTACGAGGGAGATTCTTTGCTGATTCTTCTGGGTTCACCTCCTTCGATGGGAAGCACATAGATGGTGGATCCTCCCCCTTGTTCTGCTTCACGAAAATGACTGATGGCAATTTGCTTCCCATCCCAGGATATTCCATGATCATTATTATTTCGATCCGCAAATCCAGTATTCAACTGAGTAACCTCGCCACCAGAGGTGGGTATGGTATACAATGATCCACCCATATTAAATAACAGTTTTTCTCCACCAGGCATGAAATTGGGGGCTTCAAATCCGGGCGAATTTTCATAAATGATCTTTCGTTCACCTGAAAAAACGTCCATGATCTCCATCCGACCTGCCAGGAGACCCGAACTGTAGGCATTATAGTCCGCAGGAACGGGCCGGGTAATACGTACATTGTAAATCCTGGCTTTTTCAATCACATCAGGATTGTGAGAACTGATGAATAATCCTGCAAGCACCTCTGAAGGCATATGGCCCATTGCATGAGATCCCACAAGCTGCAAGGGTTCTCCATGATGCGCCGCCCGCATGATGAATTGCTCCCCTGATCGTTCTAGCTGCAGTACATTGTAATGTTCTTTCGTGGTGAAGATCTCATCCTCAGGATCACGCATAAAAGCCCCTTTCAACTCCCTCCACTGCATCACAGTAAGGCCATCACCATGCACTGTAGCGGTTACATGAGCCGCATCATCATCGGCTGACTCCCTAATCATCCACCCAATCTTACGGTGAGCATCCGTGCCCTCTCCAATAAACTCGAAGTGAGCTGTCAAGATAAAGTCGCCTTCCAGTTGATTATACAGGTATTGAAATTCATCCCGTTCAAACCAAATATTGTATCCCGATCCAGACAGCGTGTAGGCCTGATCCTCTTCGTTATACATGGCCGATCCCTTCAACGCCGGATCTCCGATATCCTTAGAATGCTGAAAGAGCCCAATAGAACTTTGAGCTGTGGCAGACACCACCACAAAAGTGCCAATGCATAATAAAAATTGTTTCATAGTTATATGTATTTATAGGTAGGTGAAAACAAAAGAGGATTGTAACGGCAACTACGCTATCAATCCCCCCGAAATATTTTTAAGTGCTCCGTACGTATGGTGTAAATACTTGCGGAGCACTTCTTGCAATAAAAAAGTACCGAATTTTATAAAAATCGGATCAGCGGACCAGCTAGCAGATTAATTGCTACCAGCCTCCATACCGCTTTTGTCCATCGCTTTAATGCCTTTGCCGGTAGCTGCCCAATAGATTGCTCCGTAGAGATGCTGCATAAAGTAGGGATCTTTATAAATAGCGCCAATATGTCCCAGACCCGTATAGAATGCACGTCCTCCATCATACTCATGATACCAGCTCATGGGGTGAAATCCCATCGGGCCTCCCTGAGTATCTCCCCACTTCACGTTAGGATCATATGTGCTCTCATCAAGGGAAATGAGGTAATTCAACTTTGGCCCTTTTTCATCAGTGTACTGATACCACTCATCTGTCCAAAGC
>JAUILM010000553.1 GCA_030432855.1 Bacteroidia bacterium | reverse complement strand
GCCATCAACAATGTCAATGCCAGATTAAATGCCTGTCCACACACATAGAGAATTAATGGCTTACCTCCTGTAAAGTGACTCTTGAGTTCCCTGAAATTCGTAGAAAGACCAATACTCACGAAAGCAATACAGAACAACCATCCGCGTATGTTTTTAGTGAAGCCGCCAATGACACCCTGATCTATCATTCCATATGCCAGATCAGATCCCAGTGCGCTATAGATTAATGAGAACACAATAGAGGCACCAATAAATCCCAAAATAAATTTTGGAAAGCGCTTCCAGATCTCATCCCATCCGATCTTTTGATTGGTTTCAACACCTTCCATTCGACTAAAATATACAGCAACTCCAAATGCAATAATACCAATTAAAATATTTTGGATCATTTTAATCGTGGCCGCTACATTCAAAGCATCATCACCCAGAAAAGCACCGGCAGCCACAACGGCTCCAGTTGCATCGATCGTCCCTCCTATCCAGGCACCTCCCAGGACTTCCGGAAGCCCCAGAAAATTGATAAAAATCGGAAGTACAATCATCATAATAGATGTAAATACCATCGACAGACCTACGGCCAATGTAAGTTCTTCTTTCGAAGCCTTACAGGCAGCTGCCGTGGCAACCGCGGCAGATACTCCACAAACTGACATGTCTGCAGAGACAGTCATGTTCAGAGTTTTAGATTTAATGCCGATTACCTTTTGACCAAACCAATAGGTCGTAATCAAAACGATAGGAGTGACAATCCAGGCCACGAATATCCCTGGCAAACCTATAGCCAGGATTTTATTAAATAGTATTTCAGCACCCAACACAATGAGACCTGTCTTAATAAATAATTCACTTGTCAGTGCTGGTTTCACCCAGGAAGGTGTACCTATCGTATTACTAATAATTAATCCTAACAAAATAGCCCAGGCTGCATACCCCATACCAATATTCTTCACACTACTTTGCCCCGCAAGGAAATGCGATAATACGGCAATAAAAAATACAAAAATGAAGCCCTTCATAAATGGGAGGAAAGAAGCTCCGGTGATCTTTTGTGCGCTACCAAAGAGTAAAATAAAAACAATAAGCAGACCTATTAGGAATGGAACTTTATTATAGGAGGTACTCTTGTATTTTTTTGAAACCGATTCAAAACGATTTATTTCACTTCGCCACTTATCCACTGCTTGTTCAGCCGAAGTATTCAATGCCGGATCAGCGAAGCCAGCAGTCCTTGCGAGGGTCTCTGCGGCCACAGCATTCGAACGAATTTTTTCGAGTTTTTCCAGGCCAGCGTGATAGTCGGATTCCACGCCGTCTATCACGGATTGCACACTATTATCAGATCGAAAAAAGCTTTCCAGAGGATTGGACTTCCAACCACCCGGTTTATCAGTCAGGTTTTTGAGCCACTTCCCTATCGGTGACTTACTGGCTTGTGCACTTTTTAAATCATCAAAGGCCTCATACCATGCCACCGTTTTAAAAGGAACCTCCGACTCAATTTGCTCTTGAGTAGCTGTCGCTTCTTTTACTGTTTTTTTAATATTGTTCTGACCAAAAACAAAAAATAATAAGAGCCCCAAAGCCAATAGAGTTCCTCCTGACAGGAGTACTACAAAGTCCTCACTCTTTGTGAATGGTTTTTCCATGCATCATTACTTTTGGTTGAGGCCTCAAGTATTCAGTGTCGGATGATATATTGCATTATTACCACATCCACCCATTCACCCTGTATCATACCAATTTCCTTCTGCACCCCCACGATATCATACCCTAGTTTGAGATTGTAGGCAATACTGGCTTTATTCTTAGCCAGTATTTTAGCATTGACATGGTGATAGCCCAATATCCGGCACTGGTCCAAAATAAAACTTTTAAAAGGTTTTCCATATCCCTGTCCGGTGAATTCTCGGTCCAGAAAAACAGATGTTTCGCAGGCATATTGGTACCCCCGCTTTTGATGATACCGTTTGATGGCACCCCAGCCAATGATATCTTCGTTTTTTTGAAGTACAAAAACCCGCTCACGTTCGTGGAGTTGCTGGCACATTTGATCAATATCCTCTGGAGAAAAAGGATCTTGCCAGAGTGTACTGTCAAACTGTAAGATATTTAGATTAAAGATTTCAGAAATGCGATTGAAGTCCCCTGGTCCAGCCGTTCTATATGCTACAGAGGATCTCCCCACGGCTGGCAATTAAAGCAGAGATATTCCGCCATCCATATTGACGATGCGGCCTTCAAATCCCCAATTTTGCATCAGAATACCTGTTCGGACACTTCTCCGACCCGTTCTACAATATATATAGTAGGTCTTTTTCCGATCTAATGTTTCTAACTGATCGAGAAAACCCTCCCCCAGGTAATCCATATGAAGAGCACCAGGAAGTTGGTCATCCAATTCTTCCTCTGTGCGTACATCAATTAAGACAGCCCCTGCCTCCTGCTCATACGCATCAATAAAGTCAGAAGGTGGCAGATTCACCAGATTCTGTTTCAAAATTTGCCAGCGTGGTATTTCACAAGTGGTACTCATATGAATACAAAGTTAGTGAGATTATTCTCACTACATATTGCAACGACAATTTTCCAGGCACTCAATGATCAAAGAGACATCCCGTTCCTTCAAACTGTATAAAACGCTTCTTCCATCCCGCTTAGAACTCAAAATGCCCTTAAGCTTCATATTTTGAAGATGATGCGAAGTTTGTGATTGCTCTGATCCCATCAGTTCACAAATACGCGTTACAGAAAGTCTGGGATGTTGTTCAAGCAGATGGATGATACCCAGTCTTAGCGGATGAGCCACCGTTTTCAGAATGTAGGCAATCCGTTCTAACTTATCTGCTTCCTTTTCATTTGCCAATGGCTTGCTATCTGCTTCCATGTTTTAAAGATATGACAAAGTTAACGGAGTCGCTGGTCAAAAAGTTTTCAGTTTCGTGATTCGCAATGTGACGTGCCGCGGACTTTTTGATACATTCGATCACAAAGCATGCCACACATGAGATATTTCATCTTCCCATTCAGCATACTATGTTCCTTTACCTTGTCGAGTCAGACGTCTTTTGATTATGGTATCCTGCATGCTGAGATTGTAGATGGCACGGGAGCTCCTTCCTATCGGGCAGATGTATTGATAAGGGAGGATACCATTGCCTTCATCGGTGCATATGATCCCGGTCAGCATAAGGTAAATCATATCATCAATGGAGAAAATCAAATATTAAGCCCCGGTTTTATAGATACACATGCACACGGAAATCCCTTTAGGAGTGACCAGTTTTCCAATTTTTTAGCCATGGGTGTGACAACAATCATCCTCGGTCAGGATGGAAGCAGCCCGGTACATGACTATGAAACTCCTGCACAATTTTTCGATAAGCTGGCGAATGAATCTCTTAGCTTAAATGTCGGCGTCTTTGCCGGTCATGGGACTATGCGAACCAAATTGGGCTTAGGGCAGGGAGCGCTTTCCAAGGAAAACCTCCGGGCACTGAAAGATCTACTTCGAAATGCACTGGAAGCCGGCTGTTTTGGAATGAGCACGGGTCTGGAGTACCTGCCCGGAGCCTATGCCCGGCTACCGGAGCTCATAGATCTGGCTCAGATCGTGGGTGAATATGACGGGATGATTATGAGCCACATGCGGAGTGAAGACGATGATGACCTCTATGGGGCAATCGACGAACTTATCGGGCAAGGCCAATACTGCAAAGTCCATGTCAGTCATATCAAGAGTGTATATGGTCATGGTATGGATCGTGGTCAGCAAATTAATGACTACCTGAAAAAAGCACGCAAGCAGGGTGTCAGGGTGAGTGCTGACGTATATCCCTATATGGCCAGTTACACAGGACTGGCTATCGTCTTTCCGTCCTGGGCCAAGACGCGATCTGCTTTTGAAAAGGCACTAAATGACAGACGTGAGGAACTGGAAGAATATCTTCATGACCGGATCATGCGACGAAATGGCCCGGAAGCGACTCTTTTTGCCAGCGGACCATTCAGTGGTATGACCCTGGCACAAATTTCTGAGAAATCAGGAAAATCCTTTGTACAGGTGCTTCTTGATCTGGGACCGACCGGAACTTACGGGGCCTATTTCGTGATGGACGAGGCTCTGCAGGAAGTTTTTATTACTGATTCGACTACCATGATCTGTTCCGATGGTAGCCCTACAATGCGTCATCCACGAGGATATGGGAGCTTTAGCCGGATCCTGCGAAAATACGTGCTGGAAAAAGAGAAGATGAGCTTACCCTTAGCCATTTATAAAATGACGGCTCTACCTGCCAGCACCCTGGGCCTTGTGAATCGAGGTCAGGTCAAAGAAGGATTCAAAGCAGACCTGATTCTTTTCAATCTGGAAAACGTTAATGACCCGGCCAATTTCGAAGAGCCACACGTGCTATCAAAAGGCATAGACAGAGTCTTTATCAATGGAAAGTTGGTCTGGGAGGAAGGCAAGATGGACCAGGGAGCCGGAAAATTGTTAAGACCGAAC
>JAUILM010000552.1 GCA_030432855.1 Bacteroidia bacterium | reverse complement strand
AACCTTGGTGGAAGACATCAGGTGACCCTCGATGCGGGAAGGACGGAAGAGACCGGTAAAGCCTTCATATCTGGTCAGGCCATCAGAAATGTGAGCTTGCAAGTGGAGGGAGCAGTTGACCAGATTGGCATTGTGTTCCGACCTACAGGCATTCATAAGTTGTTTGGATTACCTATGCATGAGGTAACTCACAGTCGATTTGATGTGCAGGATGTTTTTGGAGAGATGTTTGGGGATCTGGAAGAACAACTCCATGAGATGTCAGAAGAAGCATCTCAAATTACTGTGATCAATAGATTCCTCATGCATCAGGCAGGGCAGGTATCAATGAAACAGGACGGTATAGACTATGCAGCAAACTTACTTCTGCACAAAATGGGGAATGTGCAGATAAAGTGTATACTGGATCAGATCTATATGAGTCGCCGAAAGTTTGAACGACACTTCCTCAAGCAGGTAGGCGTTAGTCCCAAGTTTTACGGCCGTATCCGACGGTACGGACATGTTTGTTCCTTGATGGCAGGTCAAAGAAAAGTAGAGTGGGGGAGGATCTTGCACCAGGTAGGTTACTACGATCAGAGCCATTTCATTCGTGACTTTCATGAATTTGCCGGAATGTCTCCCTCTGCGTATCTCCAGTCTAATCAGGAGCTGGCACATCAGTTGGATAGTGCATTTGAAGAGCGGGAAATTTGACGCATTTATACAATCCTGATATTCGTGAATAGATGATTTTTAAGTCCAAAAGCTAGATATGCAACCCATTAAGAAACTTTCACCGACACTAATGTCCGCCTGGAAAAATGTCTGCCTTGATTTCATGAGTGCTTATCAGGAGCATAAGATCGACGAGATGATGTCACTTTGTGATCCAGATGCGACCGTTCAGTTTCAACCTCTCGGAGATGATGGTAAAGGGACGGTACATGGCTTTGGTAAGGAGCTGTGGTCAGCACTTCTTCTTTCATTTCCAGATCTTGACAATACGGTGCATAGTGTTACTATGGACGAAGGAAAGGTACAGTGCCAGGTATCCATCCGGGGTACCCAGGAGAGGCCTTTTGCGGGTATTGCTTCTAAGGGAAATACCTTCGATAGCGGTCACATCTTTGTTTTCACGCTTACCGGGGAACATAAGATTGACCACATAAGGATACAATGGGACCACGAAGATTTTGTGAGACAACTCGTTACCTAAATCACTTATATTCCAGATTTCATACAATATTTTAATTGGATAAGGTCTCATGCTAAAAACGTCCATAATGTATAATTTCCTGTATATCAGAATTATACGGTCATATTAACTGCCGCTCTAATGTTAAAGTGAGGTTAGAAGTCACAGAATTAAAATTTCTTGGCTCGAAATTTATGGAATAGATAGTATTTTTGCGTCTTCACTCATGAAGGTCTACTCAGGATAAGGTACTATTCAGCAAGCTCCAGTGATTCTAGTCATTGTAGGGCTGGTAGAAAGTCCTTTTATTTGAGATCATACTATGGAAGTGACCCTATGATAACATAGTATGAAGCCATGAATGAATGATGACATGAGAATGTAAACCGTGACTCAATCCATGAACCGACACACACTTGTTGTGCTATTTTTTAGCATGGTAGTTTTCCATGCATGCACGCCAGACGAACCCGAAGTAATAGAGACTCCAGTAGAGAATCTCGATAAGGCACTCACTGATGCCTTGATCAATAGCGCCCCAAATGGTAGAGTATTCTACTATGTGCTACCCGAAGAGCATGAGTATAAGTACCTACCCAATCAGGAACCTACAAATCCAGTGACGAAGGAAAAGGTGCATCTTGGAAAGTTACTTTTTTTCGAGACAGGATTAGCCCAGCATGCCAAAGATCCGGCAAGCTATGAGACTTATTCATGCGCTACTTGTCACATTCCTTCACAAGGATTCTTACCCGGACGATTTCAGGGAGTTGCTGATGGAGCACATGGATTTGGCTTCCGAGGTGAATCCAGAACGATGCTGGATGCCTATGAAGAAACAGATCTGGACGCTCAGGGTGTAAGACCTCTTACCGTGATGAATGTTGGGCTTCAGACCAATACACTCTGGAGCGGCACCTTTGGTACAACACATGCTAATGAAGGTACGGAGGAATTCTGGGATCATAATCCTATTGCAGAAATCAATCATCTGGGACTAAGCGCTCTTGAAGGTCAAAACATCGAAGGGGTGGAATTGCACAGAATGGGTGTCAACGATCATGTCCTGGACGACTACGGATATAGAGAGCTCTTTGATGCGGCGTTCCCCAATATAGATGAAAGCGAACGGTATACCGATAAGACAATTTCCTTTGCCATGAGTGCGTACCTCCGCACACTGATTACAAACCGTGCACCCTTTCAGGATTGGTTGAAAGGTGACCGGGAAGCACTGACAGAGAGTCAGAAGAAGGGTGCACTACACTTTTTTGGAAAGGCTCGTTGTTACCAATGTCACAATGGACCTTCATTGAGTTCAACCACCTTTCATGCACTTGGTACGGCAGACTTACACGAAATCGGAGGCCTGAACACCGGTGAAGAAGATACTCGTAATCATGGTCGTGCTTTCTTCACGGGTCAAGAAGAGGACAGTTATCGATTTAAAGTGCCACAGTTATATAATCTTAAGTCCTATGCCACCTTCTTTCATGGCAGTAGTAAGAATACCCTGGAAGAAGTAATAGATTATAAGATTGAAGCTACCTCTGAAAATGCAGGCGTGCATGACAGCGAGCTCTCTCCCCTGTTTGAGCCCCTGGATTTAACGGAGACTGAACGGACGGAACTCATCGATTTCCTTCGAAATGGTCTTTATGATCCTGATATGGATCGCTATGTGCCTACATCATTGCCTTCAGGACTATGTTTTCCAAATAATGATCTCCAGTCCCGGATCGATCTGGGCTGTGAGTAGATTCTGTTCGCAGTTTATGCTCTTTTCTCGGTAAGTATTGACTCGACGCTTAGTTGACAATTGATTGTTTCTGCATGATGACCTTGTTTGTAATTACAGTCTTGGACATTCTATAGTGACGTTTATAGTCTCCTCCTCATCCATCTACCAGGCCTGAGAAGAGGAATTTTGACGCATCCGTACAATAGATTTCATTTTCAATGGGGCATTTTTGAAGGGTTAGAAATTGTAAGTATGTCACTTAAACATGACAGCTTCACCCATCTTTAAAGCAAAACCTATCGATCATGAATTACCGTGAAGTCAAAATTCTCGACCTTATTTCCAAAGGCTATACTACGCAGGAAATCTCAAGAAGGCTATATCTCAGCTCAAACACTGTCAAAACCTACCGAACCAGGTTAATGGAAAAGTTGCAGGCTCGAAATGCCGCGAACCTGGTCTACATGGCTGTGCGGAGTGGCTACCTGACCATTATCTTTATCGTTTTTCTCGGCGGTACTCATCTTTCTTCGCAGGAAGTGAATCTGAATCCATCAAATAATACAGGACGAGTTGTAGTAAAGGGGCTGGAATCAGCGTCAGATGGTCATGCTGTGCTTTTGCTTTATAGAGGAGATGGTGAAGCTAATAGTGAGATCAGCTTTCTAATAAACAATGACGGAATCTTTAGTGATCAAAGCTGGAAGATGGGAATCGTAAAAAGTGGATCCAATCAGCATGGAGACTTCAGCTTATTTTATCGAAATTATCGCCAGTTTCCACTACCCTCATTTGAAATTACTAAACCAATATTGACTGTGGCCGGAGATTATAGTTCGAACTTGGGAAATATAGGCATTGGTACCGCACCTACTTCTAATGCTAAACTTTACTTATATGATGATGGGACAGCTGACAATAGCACAGGTCTCCATGTTGTGCTCACCCCATCAGAGATGCCTTTTTCTTATAGTACAGCCATCCATGGATTTGCCAACGGAGATAGTGCTAAAGATATAATTGGAGTTCTGGGTTCTGCATCTCAGAATGAAAGTGGAGGACGAAGTATTGGTGTCCAGGGATATGGAGAGGATTTTAACTTCTTTGCCGCTGGTCCGGGTATCGACTATGGTCAGGAATCTTCTCAAAGATGGAAGTCGAATGTCCGGGAAATTTCGAATGCCATTGAAAAGGTTAATAACATTCGAGGTGTCTATTTTGAATGGGATCAGGAACATGGAGGTGGACAGGACGTAGGTTTTATTGCGGAGGAAGTGGGAAGAGTCTTGCCGGAGATTGTAAAGTACGAAGAAAATGGAATTGACGCATTAGGAATGGATTATTCAAAGATTACACCTCTACTATTGCAGTCGATAAAGGAGCTCAATGCCAAATATGAACAATTACTTGCCATAATTAAGGCGAGAGGGATTTAACCACTTCATTGTAGTTTATCACTACCTCAAAGTACACTGTTGAACCAAAATGGCCTTTGTCGACTTAAGTGTAATGCAGCCTCATTGCCAGTGAGTTTAACTCAATCGGAGAATGAGAATGACCGCCAACAACTGTTAATGTCATCCAGTAGATT
>JAUILM010000551.1 GCA_030432855.1 Bacteroidia bacterium | reverse complement strand
CAATACGATCATGACCTACCCATAGCTTTCCATCCTTATACAGTATATCTGCTTCGACACTTCGAAAGCCCTGCGATAAGGCATTAATTAATGGATGCGGATGTCGGTAATCATTATGGGCATGCCCTAACACAAGTGCATGGTCCATTGCAGGTGGGTTCTTTAGGTATCCCAGTTCATACAAAAACACATGGGTTTGAAACAGGGTCTCACTAAAATATGCGGGGTTCCGGGGATTGAAGAAGCCATGCGTTTGATCAGGATAGATGAGCAAATCACACCTTGCTGAAACACTATCCATTTTCCGCTGATATTCATACCCTGTATGCACGGGAATGAGCGCATCGGCGTCCCCAAGGAAAAATAGTGTAGGTGGAGCTCCCTTCTTGATATTATGTAGGGGAGAAAAATCAGGGAATACCTCAGACACTCTTTCATATCCATACCCTTCCGGACCATTATCAATCACAGGATTATAGAGTACCAGGGCATCTGGCCTGGCATCTAAGGTATTGTACCTGTCACATAGGGCGGTCGCTGCTGCGAGATGACCACCTGCAGAACCTCCGGCTGCAGCTATTCGGCTCGTATCGATCCTATATGTCGAGCCATTTTCTTTGAAATAATGCATAGCGTCTACAGCATCTTCCAGCGCTATCATGGGGGTGGTGCCATGACTTGATTCTGTTCGATATTGCACTAATACACTCACCATGCCTTCGCGCGCCAGGTATTCAGCCTGGGGTCGGAGATGATTTATATTCCCCGATTTCCAGCCTCCCCCAAAGAAAAACAACATGGCTGGTGCTGCGCTTTGGACATGATCAGACCGGATCACCTCAGCAATCAAAGTATTGTCTTCAACTACTTTGTAATCTACAGTATCCTTGACTAATTCCTGTCCCTGAACGCCGAAGTAGATGCACGACAGAATGAAGAATAAAACAGTCTTATTAAAAAGATATGAAGTAGACATTCGCCTGTTCTTGCAGTTAGTATTGACGTTAGTCCTCATCGAAATCTTTCCATTTAAAATCACGCGTGGAACTAAGTTCTGTCCCCATCATAAAAGCTAAAGGTTGAAGCATCTCAAAGTGTGTACAAATAATCCGGAATACTCCTGCGAGCGGTATCGCCAGTACAGCACCCGCCAGACCCCAAATAAAAACGCCGAGGACTAATGCAATAATCGCTGTCAATGGATTTAAACTCACCTGATTTCCGACAATTTTAGGTGTAATAAAATTGCCTTCAGAAAATTGGATGATACTGAACAGGATTACCACCATAACCGGCTGCACCCAACCACCGGTGGATGCTATTGAATACAATAATGGGAGGGCACCACCCAGTGTAGTTCCCAAATAGGGAATAAGGGCAAGAAAACCCGCCAGGATTCCCCAAAATACTGCATAGTCCAAACCAATCAAAGACAAGCCTATACTATTGAGAACGGCCAGTATGACGACTACACTAAAAATACCTACCAGGTATCTTTCTGTCATTTTTTTGATTTCTTCGATGATATTCAACCATTTACTATCTGTATCACCAAAAGTCATATGTACCCCGCGCTCGATTCCTCTCCGGTATAGCAACATAAAAACAAGAAATATGAAAGTCAGTAGGAACGAGCCAAATATCTCTGTGGATTCGGCGAGCCAGGAAATCGGCTGCTGAATAATGGTAGATAGATTGTCCTGTATCCAGACTTCTAAATTGAAACGCTCCATATTGACCCATTGACCTAGTGTCAACACGACCTGGTTGACTCCTTCCTCCAGCGCAAGGCCAATCCCTGACAGGTTTTGCATCACATCTACTGTCTGCCAAAAGAAGAATAGTACAAAAATGATAAGTGGAATGGAAACAGTAAGCATAGTCATCGCCACACCCAATATGCGACTGTGAAAAAATCGCACCCAATATCTTCGGAGTGGAAGAAGAATCATAAATAAAAGGGACGCAAATACCAATGGAACCAATAGAAACTTCAGTTGCATCAGCACGTACACCGTGAGAATACAGGCTCCTAGAACCAGCACATATCGTATCAGAGCTCGATCGCTATCCATACGAGTCCACCATTAAATCATTGATTTAGGGTCTGATTGCCGTTCCATCCTTTTTCCTTAATTGCGTCCAATTATAGTTGTTTTTATCGGGGTATGGATATTTTAGTGCAAGTTCTTCATTGACATCCACACCCAGCCCCGGAGCGTCATTCACGTACATATAGCCGTTCTCCACATAGGGTGACCCAGGGAAAATTTCTAACAGTGTATCAGAGAAATTCACAGATTCCTGGATACCGAAATTCCAAACAGCCAAATCTATGTGAGCATTCGCAGCGTGACCTACAGGCGATACATCACCGGGACCATGCCAGGCTGTACGGACATTAAACCACTCCGCAAGGCGTGCCACTTTCATGGCAGGTGATATACCGCCAATCTGACTAATATGAATGCGGATAAAGTCAAACCAACGCTTACTGATGGGCTCCAGCCACTCATGGGGACTATTATACAATTCTCCCATGGCAATGGGCACTGTCGTATGTTCTCTGAGCATTGGGAAGTAGCCAATATTTTCCGGTGATAAGGGATCTTCGATGAAAAAAGGACGGTAAGGCTCCAATTGTTCGATCATACGAATAGCATCAAGTGGCTGTACTCGCTCATGTATATCATGTAGTAGTTCCACTTCCTCTCCACATCGCTTTCTGACCGTCTCGAAGAGCTTAGGCACCATCTTGAGATATAGCTGCTGATCCATATAGTTATCGTCCGGCATTCCAAATCCAGCGGTCTTAAAATCAGGCTCTTTCGCCAGATGCGTTGCACCATATCCCCCCAGTTGGATGCGGACATGCCTAAAACCGCGTTCCATAAACTTCAGCACATTTTCTGCTACTTCCTCGGGAGAGGATCCATTGGCATGGGCATAGCAATCCACCGCGAAACGGTTCTTGCCCCCCAGCAATTGATACACAGGCATTCCAGCCATCTTACCTTTAATGTCCCAGAGCGCCTGATCGAGGCCACTCAGGGCATTGTTGAGCACCGGACCATTTCGCCAGTACGAACTGACATAAGCTGTCTGCCATATGTCTTCAATATTTCTAGCATCCTTTCCTTTGCAAAAATCATCCAAATAATCATCAATAGCAGATACTACGGCATGTGCTCTCTGTCGGAAAGTGGCGCAACCATAACCCACCAACCCAGGCTGGTCTGTCTCGACCTTGACCACCAAAAGCTCGAGTCCATGTGGACAGGTAGGAATAGCCTTCACCCGGGTGATTTTCACCGGATCATCCGCAACAAAGTGATCCCGGGCACTTGATGAACCCATAGCTGGAACAAATGGAAACAGGCCGGCAGCTGCCGCACCTTTCAATAATTGACGTCTTTTCATGAATCTGATTTTTTGAAAGCAACAGACGGGTGTCCACTAAAATTAGACACAATTACTGGTATGTCCAATTTTTTAAAAAAGCAGAATTTTCCTATGACAGCGGATGGCTAAATATACTCTTATCGCCAGGGATCTCCCCTGCAGATAGGTGCTCGTATACATTCGTATTTTGCAATTCGAATAGAGTGAATATTTCATGCAGTGGAAAAAAATGATGGGTAAGTTGCATTTATACCTGGGACTTACGGTGGGTGTTCCCTTCTTCCTGATCGCATTTTCAGGTGCCATCTATACCTGGGATCCCGAGGTGCGGAGGATTATTTACAAACAGGCTGTATCTGCCACAGATCAGCCATTCGTGCCAGTTTCTGTTTTGGTTGATACTATTCAGGCCAATTTTCCGGATTTAGACTTTAGAACGGCATTGTACCGGGGGAAAAGTACAACAGTGGAACTGCTGCTATATGGGAATGGCACCTACTATCATGCTCAACTGAATCCTTACTCCGGTGCTCTGACTCATCTCCAGGATATGAACAGAGGTTGGTGGACCTATGTGAAATTCATGCACCGCAACCTGATCCTTGGTGATGTGGGAAGGGAGATAGTGCATTGGGTTACGTTGATCTACCTAATCCTAACCATCACCGGCATCATTCTCTGGTGGCCACGCAACAAGCTGCAGAGGAAAAAAAGACTCAAGATCAAGTGGAAGTCCACCGGAATAAAACTCAATTATGATTTGCATGTGGTGCTGGCTTTCTATACGTCATTCATCTGTATATTCAGTATTCTCACCGGCCTATTCTGGGGTTTTGAGGGAATAAAAAGTGGTGTAGAAAAGATAACGAATGAATCTGAGCGATTGTATGAAATACCTAAGTCCGATACTCTCCAGATAGCTTTGGACATGGACAGAATGCAAATCATAGATCAACTTGCAGCAAAATTTATTGTAGATCATCCATCTAATAATATTCGGATAAGCATTCCGCACGGCAAAGAAGATGTCATTCGAGTGAATGTGATCCCCAAAGAAACCCTGGTCAGTGCCACCGATCAATTTTTCTTTGATCAATATACCGGCAAT
>JAUILM010000550.1 GCA_030432855.1 Bacteroidia bacterium | reverse complement strand
ACAAACATACCTGAGAAGTCCACATCCGGAGTTGTGACCATAGGATCGTCATCTTTGTCGCATGAGATGAATCCAAAAGTGAGTGATAGTAATATTAGAACTTGAAAACTATATTTTAAAACTGTCATTTTGTTTCTTTTTAAAATGTAATGAAAATTGAAGGTGGATTTATCTCCTAGCTTTTTGATTTGGTGACTACCCAGGTGTTAATCATGTCGGTAGCTCCCAGGCTAGACTTGGGTACTTCAACAATAATGGAAAGTACATTTGTACCGGCAAAAGTATCAGTACCTGGATTATTGAACCCAGTAGCGTTGCCGGCCAATATCTCATTGAATTGTGCAATGTCAAAAAAGAAGGGATCATCTCTGGGGCCCGCAAATAATCGCATGTTGCCCTGACTTGACATGATTGCATTGTCACCATAAGAGGTGATATCTACATCCATTTTTGGAGCATTTTCATTAATCATACTTTGCTTCCCAGTCATGGACGGTTGATAAGGACCAAATGCATACATTTTGCCATCTTTTGGGATTAATTGTATTACCAGATCCTCTACATAGTCACCATTATTATCAATATTTATTTCGGTGAGTACATTTTCATCAAATGAAGCACTGCTTGTCATACCTGGACTCATGAGCCCTTGTAGAGTGGTCACAAATACCATGTTGTCAGTATTGCCAGGACTTTGGAAAGCATAAAAATCTCCAAGGTCTGCACTTGTAGAGGATACATCAGGCGCATCGATGTGATCGGCTGAAGTGAGGAATATCAGGATACCCCCTAAAAAGAGTACACCTATAAATAATTTTAAATTTCTCATGTTGAATAAATTTTGTTTAGTGATGTAAGAGTTAGTAATATGAATGATTTATTAGGGGACAGATGTCCTCATAAGATGAGTGCATCCATCTTCCCGATTAGAAAAAATGTGGTATTAAATAGATTGGTATTCTACTACTAGAGAGAACTTCTCAAGTCTGCTAATTCAGGATGTTTAGAATTAGTGCGAGTAGCGGCAGCCAGGTATTTTTTTGTGGCATTAAATTCCTGAGACTCTGCGGTGATTCGTGCGAGCATACGATTTACATCGATATTTGCAGGCCTTTTTTGATATTCCTCATTTGCGTACTTCCAGGCAGTGTCTGGGTCATCCAGCAAGGTGAGATATAAATCGGCGTATTCCAGATTCATATTATGACCGTTGACTACATCATCTTCCAGCATTACCAGGATCTCTTGAATTAATTCGGATTTTTCTTCGTGTCTGAGCTGCTGCTCGTATATCTCAGCTAGTGATATGTAAAAACCCACTTCCGGTATGGCGGAAATTGCTTCCATATAATATGCTTCTGCCTTTTCTAAATCACCATTCATTTTATAAACATCAGCGATGCCTGCAATGGCAAATGGATAGTTAGGGCGTACTTCCAGGATGGATTCGAATACTTTTTTAGCAACGGTAGGATCATCATAGGTCAGATATAATTCGCCTAAGGTTAGAGCTGCCCACGCTGTTTCCTCTTTCCCGGGGAGGCCTGCTTTCACGGCCAGTGACATGGCCTCCAGACTACCTTCGATATCTCCATGAATTTCACGTAGATAGGATACTCTTGAATAGGAGCGGATATCAGGTCTTATCTTCATCATTTGATCTGCGATCTCAATGGCTTTCTCATAATCTCCCAATTCAACATGTGCGTCCACCAGCACACCCAGAATCTGAGCATTATAGGGGTTTAAGGCCACTGCTTCCTGTCCGGTCTCCAGAGCATCCTGGAATTCATGTAGGGATAACTGTACACCTGCCTTAGTAGATAGAGCGATGAAGCGCAAATCATTTTTGACATCCTCACTTTCCAGTATATTGTTTAGCATCTGCAGTGCGGCCGGATAGTAGTGGCCATGTTCGCCTGTGACTCTGGCTTCTTTTATAAATAGTTGCGCAAGGGTGAGCTGGGCTTTTTCAACATTGACATCTGCATGGATCTTCTTAAGTTGACCTGCATAGAGGTTCTGCACATCAGTCCATTCGTTACCATACTGAATGGCTTCATTTCTGTCCAATAATTTGGGAATTGATGCTTCTTTAGACCTGTCCTCTTTCTTGTTTTGGAAGGTATTCGTAGCTATTAATGTGATGCCGATGAGTGCCAATGCAAGTACACGCAGGATCAGATTAGGTTTTGTCTTAAGCTTCTGCATAATATTAGTTGTTGAGTTTTTAAGTACTGGTGGATTTTTTCCACCCTTCACTATTACTTACGGGTCCATCCCCGTATCTGGATTTCGGCTAGTCAAAAAAAATTAAAAAAGGGCCATACCTTTGTATGACCCTTTAAAACCCAAAAACTATTATGACTCCATAGAGTACCAATAGTGTTACTCTACTTTGCTGAATTTCATAGCTTTATGAAAGGATTCGCCACTGATGGTTATGATATACATACCGGTGGACAGATTCCTTGTATTGATTACTGTTCGATTGTTGTCTATAATCTGCTGGTGCATAATTTGACCAGACAGGTCAGCGATAGTGACTCGGGCGTTTCTGTAGAGTTTTCTCTCTCCATTGAATTCAAGATTCAGGTCACTGAAAGTGGGATTGGGATATACAATGGCTTCAAATGAACCTTCTACGGTATTGATCACAGCCGTCGTAGTACTATCTGCTTCGTCCAGATAGATGGCCGATGCGCCGGGGACCATCATGTTGAAACTGGGTGCAATGTTACCCATATCGCTAAAGTTAAATCCCAGCACTCTTCCGCCTCCATTGGCACGCTCGGCCACGAAGATCATACCATCATATGGATCATATGCAATATCTACTGGATTTCCCAGTAAAGTCTGATCACCGGCGATGACCCGCTGTTCTTCGGCAGAAATTACACCATCCGCTATACTGGCAGTGAAGTCCTCAACGATAAAGTACGCTCCATCTTCAGCTGAAGAGGCTTCACCCACATCGGTCAGGATCATCATGTCCTGATCCATCACATAAGTGATACCATGTGTTCGCACCAGACCATCTACCATGATGGACTGAGAAGCCGTGACGGCGCCATCAGCCTGCGAAAGGAAGTCACTATATATGGCTACCATATTTGAGTTGTCAACAATAGCAACCAGGTCACTGCCCATGAATTGTATGCCCCAAAGATTTATATCAACCGTATGTTCCTTTACATAGTCGATAGCATTTGCCGAAATCTGGTACACTACCAACTTATTAGTCATGTCATTGGCATCGCTCGCATCCTGTGCTACCACTAACATATCACCCATCACCGCGATTTCTCTTCCATTGATGAAATCCGAAGAAGAGGTGGCTGTCAGTTGTAGTGAGTCACCATTCATAATGCTGCTCTTCACATTGCTGTAGGCATTAATCACATTGTCAGTTCTGTTGAGTTGATAGAGCACATCGTTGTCCCTATCATAGTAGATACCATCGGCATCTCGGGCCATTACTTCGAAAGTGCTAGAGCTGATCGATCCATCAGATAGACGCTGAAATACATAGACCAGTGAATCCGTGTTAGAAGAAACATAGAAGTCCGAGACCATCTCGACCTCCATCATTGTATCCGCCACCATGCCATTCAGATAAATAGCGGAACTTCCTCCCACTTGTGAATTATAGGAAGGTGCTGCATTTCCAGATGAGGAATAGTTAAATCCCAACACTCGACCACCATCATTAGCTCGTTCTGCTACATAGATCATTTGATCTGTGGGATCATAAGCTACATCGACCGGATTGCCGAGGAATGTTGCCGGGCCTGCTACCTTCGTTTGTTCGTCCAGAGAAATAGTTCCATCCATCATGGCTGTCTGCCAGTTCTCAACCACGATATAGGCACCATCTTCGGCCGAAGAGGCTTCACCGACATCGGTGAGTATCATGATATCATCCTGCACCCAATAGGTGATTCCATGGGTGCGAACCAGACTATCGACCGTGATGGAAGTGGAAACAGCGATATCTCCTTCATCCGCAGCCAGAAAGTCTGTAAAAATGGCTACCCGGTTTGAATTGTCTTCAATCGCAATCAAGTCTGATCCAGCAAATTGCATTCCCCAAAGGTTGATGGGAGAGATATTCTCCTTTACAAAAGTGATCTCAGTTGGAGAGATTTGATAGGTGACCAGTTTGTTAGTCATATCATTAGCGTCACTGGCATCCTGAGCGACTACCAGCATATTGCCTGATACAGCAATCTCACGACCATTTGTAAAGTCGGATGTGGACGTAGCCGTGAGTTGCAAAGGATCCCCGGTCATAATGCTATTGCTCACACCGCTATAGGCGTTTATTACATTATCGGTACGGTTCAGCTGATAGAGAACGTCATTTTGCTCATCGTAATAGATACCATCTGCGTCATTTGCCTCTACCTCAAAACTTTGTTTTGCAATCGTGCCGTCCGTGAGTTTCTGAAATACATACACCAGGCTATCCGTATTGGATGAGACGAAGAAGGTAGATACCACCTCATCTTCCATGATGGTGGTGGGA
>JAUILM010000549.1 GCA_030432855.1 Bacteroidia bacterium | reverse complement strand
GGTAGTGAGCTGAAAATCAATGACTGGTTTTATTTTTGTCCTGGAAGGCAAATGTGTCATTGTAGGTACAAGTGCATCATTCTTATAGGGACCAGATCTAATATTGTAGACCAGCGAATCGGTTGTGATCAATGGTCCAATACTCCAATGTACGGTACCCGATAGATTTTCAGGCAACATCCCCCGGCTGATAATGATCTGGTTGATGACTTCATCACTTGCCTCGGCTCCCTTTTTACGACCTATACTCATGCCCGGCCAAATAGGTCGAGACCGTATATTCTCCTGAATCCACCAATCCAGTAATACTGGAAAACTTTGAGGTACTTGATTGATTGGCCAATAGAGTTGAGGCGTCCAATAGTCAATCCACCCCTTATTAAGCCAAAGCTTTGCATCTGCATACAACTTGTCATATTGATCAAAACCCTGAATACTCTTTGGATGATTAGGTCGCCAAATGCCAAAGGGACTGATCCCAAATTTTACGTGGGGCTTCTCTTTCTTAATCCCCCTATACACTCTTTTTATAAAATCATTGACAGCGTTTCTACGCCAGTCTCCACGGGATAGCTTTCCACCCTTAGCCAGATAATTGTTCCAGGAAACAGAATCGGGAAATTCTTCATCATCATTATAGGAGGGGTACGGGTAAAAATAGTCGTCAAAATGAAGCCCATCTAGATCATAACGAGACACCAGGTCCATGACCACTGCAAAGGAATGATCCTGTGTTTCAGCGTGTGTAGGGATTAACCACCAGTATCCGTTCGATAACTGCACTACTAGGTCAGGATTCGTGATGACGATCGATTTATCAGAAACCGGCCCTCCTGATGTATGGTGAGCCCGGTAGGGATTTAGCCAGGCATGCAATTCCAGACCCCGGTCATGCGCTGCTTCGATCCAGAATGTCAACGGATCGTAAAATGGATCGGGTGCAGTTCCCTGCTGGCCGGTTAAATAATAAGACCAGGGTTCAAGGGTACTTTCATAAAGCGCATCACACTGAGGCCGGACTTGAAATATCACTGCATTATACCCATTCTCCTTCAGCAGATCCAGCAATGCAAGGGCTTCTGCTTGCTGTGCACTTACCGATAATCCTGGTTTGCTTGGCCAATTGATATTAGCGACACTGGCCACCCAGGCAGCCCTAAATTCCTGATCAGGTTTTGGTAATACAGGTGCAGGCCAGCGAGTCACAGTCTTGGGCGCTGCACACTGAAAAAGCAGTAGGGAACATAATGCCGGAAAAAGCCATCTCCTCATAAATATTAAAGAAATATAATAGATGACAAGGTACATACTTTTACCAAAGAGTGATTGACTCGTCCAGAAATAGTAGTACACAGTAAATAAATGTACCCACCCCTGTTTCTCTTAGAAAGAAACCCTATCTTTTGATTTTTGAAGACTATAAATTATAATGATATCAAGATTTGTAACCGTGCTCCTTATTACACTATTAACTGGAGTAACAGAGGCTCAAGAGAAAGCATTGGAATTTCAACCTCTCTTCAATGGAGTAGATCTATCAGGTTGGGTGGATGTAAACACCTCGCCTGATACCTGGAAAGTAAAAGACTCCATGATCATCTGCTCGGGACTGCCCATAGGTGTCATGCGTACTGAGAAACAGTATGAAAACTTCATTATGGAAGTAGAATGGCGACACATGGAAGCTGGCGGAAATTCGGGTGTATTCATTTGGAGTGAAGGAACACAATTTGCCGATGATGAGCCATTGACGAAGGCCATTGAAGTGCAAATGTTGGAGCTGCAGTATGCACCCATGCATGATCGGACTGAGGATTATGTACATGGTGAATTATTTCCTACAATGGGCATGAAAGCAGTTCCTGACAACCCACGAGGCAATCGAAGCAAATCGATTGAGCGAAGATGCAAAGGAAAAGGCGAATGGAATAAGTATGTAATTGTGGCCGTTGATGGGACCGTTAAGCTCTCTGTAAACGGTAAATTTGTGAATGGATTAAGAAATTCAGATCGTAAAAAAGGCTATATCTGCCTGGAAGCAGAAGGAGCTGAAATTCATTTTCGAAATTTGCGCATTATGGAACTTCCCGGGGGATTGGCCAGTGGAGATCAGATTGCCCCGCTCGTTGATTAGTTGCCAGTGAAGTAATTATTTCAGTTCAAATGTTGAAGAACTAACTTCATTAGAATGATGTGTAATCCTTTTAACGTCAGATACCAATAAAAATATGCGTGTCTACCCGTCTATATTCAGGCACTTTGGAGCTCAGCTAGTCGTACTTGGGGTTCTGGCAGCAATATCCCTTCCGGGGTGCCACCTGGGAGACCCCCTGGACCTTATTTTTGCGCGACGATCCATTTTAAATGATCGACCAAGGATGATTAGTTTACGATTCGATGACCATCATTATCTTTCGTATGACCTGCAGCTAGGGATGTTGCGCAGATTCTGGAAGGGCGGTATTTTCTGGAATGGTGCAAATTACAATAGCATTAAAACAATTCAGCCCACCAGTTGGGGGCATTATTTTATTGAGAATGATAGCAAGCAATCTCCCTGGGAACTCGAAGAAAACGGAAAAAGAATAATTCCAACTGTTCACTACGAAGGATATCAGAATATAAATGGTGAAATCACATTTAAATACACACTTGAGTCACCCCAGCAAACCATATCTTTGGAAGAATCTCCCCAACTGGAAGTGGTGAATGAACAACTTCGCTTAGTCCGTAAAATTGACTGGATATCCAATACTTCCTCCACCAGACTATTCTATTCAGGGGAAGATCTTACCATGAAAAATTCCAGACTAGTAACGGAAGTTGCACCGGTCGAAATGCCAGAAAAACCATTGATCAACACTTCGGGAAATGTTGGCAAATTCTGGATTGAAAAAAGCGGCTGTCCCACCTGTCACTATGAGGACGAGAAAATGATAGGCCCGAGTTATCAGGAGATAGCGGATCGGTATCCGCAAGGTGACTCTACCATAGAAATGCTTATCGGTCACGTACGTGAAGGGACCAAAGGTAACTGGGGAGAAGTGCCGATGATCCCCCATCCAAACCTCTCGAGGACAGATATTGCTCGCATGGTGAAATATATTATGTCGCTGAAAAAAACTGAATCCGGTACATCTCCAGCCTGGAAAAGAACAACGGATGAAAGTGCAGAAGTCGAGGCACCCGGATTCGGATCACCACTACAAAATGTGCATCCAAGCTTTGATTTGATTACTGTCCGGCCCCATGCTTTTGAGCCTCGGGTGGGGGGTATGGATTTTACTGAAAATGGTGACTTATTGGTTTGCACCTGGGACTCACTGGGCGCCGTATATCGCATGGAAGGGATAACCCGTGGAGATACCAACACGATGAAAATCACCCGTATTGCTGAAGGACTGGCAGAACCACTGGGTCTGAAAGTAGTGGAAGGAAAAATATTTGTGGTCCAAAAAAATGAAGTGACGGAATTGATTGATTTAGATGGGGATCAAATCATCGATTATTATCGTAACGTCTGTGATGATTTCGGTGTCACCACTGATTTTCATGAATACTCTTATGGTTTGGAATACAAAGATGGTAAGCTGTATGCCACGCTGGGTGTTGCCATGCGTCTCATGCAACATGAACTTCAGCATCCTGATCGGGGCACTGCTATCGAGATTGATCCTGAAGGATCCTATCGTACGCTGGCAGTGGGTCTGCGACAACCCAATGGAATTGGTATTGGCATAGATAATGAGCTCTTCATTACAGAAAATCAGGGTCAATGGGTACCGTCCTGCAAGTTTATTCACCTCAAGGAAGGTGATTATCATGGCTGTCAATTCGGTACCGGGGACAGATTTGAAAATCGGGAAATGGTACCACCTGCCGTGTGGCTGCCGCAAGATGAAATTGGCAATTCACCGGGTCAGCCCGTGCCCATTGACAAGGGACCGTACAAGGGTCAAATGATTTATGGTGAAGTCACACATGGTGGGATCAAGCGAGTATTCCTGGAGAAGGTCGGAGGTGCATATCAGGGTTGTGTTTTTCGATTTACCCAAGGGATGGAGGCAGGAATCAACCGACTGGTCTGGGGTCCTGATGGAAAGTTATACGCTGGGGGTGTTGGTATGAATGGTAATTGGTCTCACAAAGCGAATCGATTTGGCTTACAATGTCTTGATTATAATGGCACCTCAACATTTGAAATGCTACACGTAGAAGCAACCCCTGAAGGATTTGATATCACTTTCACAGAGCCTCTCACGCAGACATCCATTGCTCTTATCCGTGACAGTATGAGGATTCAGCAGTGGCATTACATACCAACCGCGCAATATGGAGGTCCCAAGCTTGATTTGACGGCACTACGGGCTTCAACCTACAACGTGAGTGAAAATGGTAAAACCCTACATATTGAGGTGTCGGGTCTGAACGAAAAGTACGTGATCTATATGAAACTGCCCGAGGGAGTCAGTAGTACCTTGGGCAATAACCTATGGAGTGGTGATGTGTGGTATACCCTCAATCAGATACCAAAGCAT
>JAUILM010000548.1 GCA_030432855.1 Bacteroidia bacterium | reverse complement strand
AGATGGCAGTACCTATTGACAATCCGGTCTTTGGATAGATTAAGAAAAAAACTCACCATAGGATGGATCGTCGCATTCAGAGCCTTTGGGTACCAATGGTTTTCCCCCGAAAAGCTATCTGGACTCACCAGCTTTATCTCATAATTCATACGCAGCGATATAGCTTATTTTGTTCAATCTGCACAGATGACGTATATCGCCTACAAAGCTAGAATAGTTCCATTAATGCCCTAAGTTTTAGAGAGTTTATCCAGATTTCAATTCAATCTTCCCGACATGATTTAGTCTGGCAGACCACGCCTCCTTATCTTCCTCCAACTCCACATGAGGTATGAGGCGATGAAAGTATGGTATCAAAGAGTTCGCTACTGATGTACTGTGGTTCATACGAAGTAGATGCAACCTGCAATTGTGACATAAAGGACCGTAAATGGTTTTCAGACCCACATTGAAGATTTTCATACAGCTGAGTCAGAAACCTATCGCTGGCTTGAGATTTTGCCTCCAGCAGATCCTTAATATCCAGATCTTCAATGGTCGCTCCCACCAGCAGTGCGGAGATAAATGACTCACCACTTTGGTCTTTCAGCTGTTCATAGAGCATCCTCAAATCTGGATTCTGATAGTTACCTTCTATCTCATCAAAAGGATTCTGAACGCCAAACCGATTCATCTCATATGCGACAGCTTCCAAATGATTTTGTTCACTGTTTGAAATGTTATTAAATATAGGTATTCCATATTGCCTATAACTAAACCGATACACATCTCTGGCAAGCTTCTCTTCCTCATACATATAGAATAAGGTATTAATTTCATCCTGGGTCAATTGGACTTGATCTATCAAATCCTCTTCGACTGCAGACTTCTCGCAGGATGTAATCAAGAGTGTTCCCAGCGTTAAGACTGACACTAGTATAATATTAATTATCGCTTTCATTGCCTTACTATTTATTCATAATTCAATGTGCAACACTAAAGCAACAAAAGCTGTGATGTACATCACAGTGGGTATTATTGTAAAGTTAGAGCTACCTACAAAGCTGTCGTCAATCATTATTTGTTATCTGCCAACACATTAAAAGATGACTACTATCATCTCTTTTTTCTAAGGTTGGACATATTGGCTGCACATGTATTCCCTTCGTAGAGATAGAATGAAAAATCCGCTAAAATTCTCTTTTCGGTACAAATGTCTTCTTGCCTGATGAGCATAAGATAAAGGAGGATAAGAATGGATATTGACTTCACCATGTCATTCATCCGATCTAATTACGTTAACCTGGATAGAAGATTGAGTGTCAATCGTACATAGCTATTTGTCGATATATCTTTAACGTCCCATTTTCTTCTCGTCTCCAAATACGCAAATCCTTTCCCGTATTGATCCCGGAGTATTGCCCACTACGATAACTAGCAATATGGGATGCCAACTCGATAACATAATTGCCGGACTCCAGGATGGTATCATTTCTAATATCCAGATGTTCAAATACTCCAACTTCCTCCGTAGCGTGCTTTTTTATAAACGCATCCAATTGTTGTCGCCCCTGGTAGATGGGGTTGGCCGTATAGACAAACATCGCATCGTCGCTGAAAAATTGAGACCAGATTTCATGATCATGTCTAATAATAATGTTACTCATCAGCACATTAAGGGCCTGCAATTCAAAGCTTATATTGTCCGCAATTGGAACATGTGCTGCGAAAGCAGGAATCAGCGACGGTACCTCTTTGAATCGAAGTCGATCTTGTAAGTCTGTTGCGTGACTATAGTTCCAGGCTTCAATCGTCTTTATAAGATCTCCACCTTGTTTCTCCCAAATACACAAGTATCTACTTTTAAGAGAATAGTCTTTCTTATCATCCTGAATTTCCATATTAAAATGACCCAATTCAACCACATACTCCCCAATATCCGTCACTTCAAATGACTGTCTCTCACAACTTGATATTTCAAAACGGTCAAAAAAAGCTTCATAGTAGGCCTCAACATTTGCTTTTGAAATGATTGTTGACTGAAATTCAGGCATTAATCGAATATCCTCTGAAACATCTTGTAGCAGGAAAGACACGTCTTCATCCTGAAATGCTTTGGCATGGGCCTGATTATTTGTCTGAAAAAATGCGTCTTCGACTACATTTCCTACTATCTGAGAATTCAAATTCACCAAAAAACCAAGAAAAATAAAAACACTAAATACGGTCTTACATAAAGACTTAAAATATAAATTCATGAGGTTTTATTTAGTTTTCAAAATACTTTCCCAGAAAAGGCAATACTCTACTAAGGACCCTTCCTTCCTCCGTCCCATAGCTACTCCAGGGCTCACCGGCAAATTCCTCACCTTCGTGTGGCACGCCCAGGTCCGTCAGCAGCTTACTATATCTCCTATTGGATATCACGTGCGCTTGCGTCACATCAAATCGAGCCCAATCAAACGCAATCCCTTTCAGTTGCCGTAATTTATGATCATTAGTGTCCAGCCATTCATCGAGAAGGAAAAGGCTTCTTTCTTTTTTCACATTTTCAGGTATGAGGAAAAGCTCTCCCCCTTTTTTCTCAAAAAGAAAATCACAGTAAAATGGTGGTCGATGGGGATTAGGCAAAAACGCCTGACAAATGGATAAAAAAATGGGTGTTCTACCCAGATGTGCAATCTCCTGATACGATGACGCATCATGTATTTTTAACCAGTCTACATCCACATGTTTCAAAGGCAGATATCCCGTACCCGTAGCAACAGGATGCATGGCATAGGCTACACCAAAGACTTGAGGATACAGCATTGCCAACTGTAATGCTCCCCGTCCGCCGGCAAAGTAACCCACGGAAGCCCTGGATCCCGGATCATCTTTTATCCTGTATTTTCGATCAATGTAAGGAACTAACTCATCGACAATATGATCGTGCCAACGACCGCTAGTAGTTGAATTTTCAAACCAACTACCCGTGGTAGGTCCTGTGAAGTCACCAGCAACTAATATGAACTCAGGCACTACTCCCCGTTCAAATGCCAGCTCTGACATTTCCAAAAAATCGAAATGCCCTAATTCGTCCCCTGGATTATTAAATATATTATGTAAGTAAAATACGACAGGAAATTCACGATCAGAGTCATGATATCCTGGTGGTAAATACACAACAACCTTCCTTAAGGGATTCAAACCTATCTGATTTTCCTCCAGTATTTCGGAGTAGATCGTATCGACAAACATCTCACCTTGTAGCTCCTGACTCTGCACACCAGCACTGAGTAGACACAGAGAATAAAAGACAAAACGCCGATAGATAATTCCCGAGCTGATTTTCCAAATGACTTGCATACAATACTTATTTGACACGCAACCTAGTCACAGATCTGCATGCGGGAAAAACATTTGTCCCACCGGAATGGATCTCTACACGAAAACACAACCTTGATAGACAAAAAAAGGGTATCCGTATGAAGAAGGTGATTGTATGCAGGTTGTCCTGTCCGACTTACAAGTGGTCCCTCCTATCGTGCCGATGATCCATTTGCATCAGACGATCTATAGATTTATATCTATTTTAGTTGATTCAGCAGATATCGCATGGCAAGCAAAACACCAGGAGTCTTCATCCGATATAAACTTTACCATATTCCATTTTGGATACTATACCACTACATCTGGTGGGCGGTAAATATGGGAAGCCTTACGGCTCCTCTGTTTAATATTGTTGGCACCCCCTACTCGATTAAGTTCTTTTTCTATGTAATTTTCCAGGCAATTGGTGTCTATTTCAACTTATACTATCTTATACCGAGATTTTTCAGTAGAAAGACCGTTCCTCTATACATCATATTGGCCAGTGGCACCGTACTGCTATCCGCTATGCTGGTAACTACCGGTTACTATGTAAGTGCCTTTCTTTCGCAACAAAGCTTTGAGGATCTTTTTGGTCGACCCGGATCAGAATTCTGGTATTTTTTTAAAAACCAGGCACTACCATCCACTGCAGCTGCTATGACACTTGCCATGAGTGTAAAACTTGGAAAGAACTGGTTTGAAATGCAAAAGAAGCAGCAAGTACTGGAAAAGGAAAAATTAGAAACTGAATTAAAGTACTTACGATCTCAATTGAATCCGCATTTTCTTTTTAATACAATCAATTCAATCTTTGTCCTCATCAAGAAGGATCCGACCAGTGCCTCTGATGCGCTTGCCAGCTTTTCAGATTTGATGCGGTATCAACTGTATGAGTGTAATGGAAACAAGGTGCCGCTTATTACAGAAATCGAGCACATGCAAAAATTTATACAGCTCCAACAACTTAGATATACTACTAACCTACAAGTGGATTTAAGAACACCTTCCATCATACACCCCCGGATTCAAATCACACCTTTCATCCTGACTACACTGGTCGAAAATGCATTTAAACATGTCTCCCCGGATCAACATGGCAGGTCGTGGATAGATGTGAATATCGATCTCTGTGAAAGCAACCTATATGTCACTTGTAGTAACAGTTGCTCTCATCAGGAGGTGAGCACGGAAAAACAGGGAGGTATTGGACTAAAAAACATCCAAAGGAGA
>JAUILM010000547.1 GCA_030432855.1 Bacteroidia bacterium | reverse complement strand
CCTATGAGGTGGAAGACCAACCTTCTAATACAAATTTCAGTCTGATAGATGGTAATAATGTACCTGAATCTACCTGGAATCGTACCGAAAAAACCGAGGCGACCAACCCCAAATGGCAGTACGAATTGGAGTACAAGAGAGAGTTTGAAGATCATGAAGACCATACGTTACTGTTTAGCGCACTTGGTAACTTCTTTGGAAAAGATCAATCGTCAGAATTTCTGGATAATACCATATCCGGAAGTGAAGTGGGACAGACACAGCAGACCAGAACGGATTTTCTTGAATCAGAAAACACCTTCAAGCTGGATTATACCCGCCCTTTTGCCGAAAAGTACACATTGGAAGCGGGTGCGCAGTATGTGATCAACGATGTAAGTAATGATTATGAAGTAAATAATCTGGTGGATGGAGTTTTAGTAAATGATCCCTCACAGACTAATATTTTTGACTATGACCAAAAGGTGTTGGCAGGTTATGGTACTGCCGCCTATGAAGGAGATAAATGGGGACTGAAGTTGGGACTACGACTGGAGAATACTGACCTTACCACCTTGTTGAGAAATACAGGTGAGCAAAATGATCAGGACTACACCAATCTGTTTCCCAGTGTACATACATCCTACAAGTTGTCTTCAGCAGTGTCCTTGCAGCTCGGATATTCACGTCGGATTTTCAGACCTCGATTGTGGGACTTAAATCCGTTTTTTAATATTCGTAACAACTTTAGTATTCGTACCGGGAATCCGGACCTGCAGCCAGAATTTACGGATAGTTATGAAGTAGCCAGTATCTTTATTGCCGGAAAAAGTTCTTTCAATTTTGTGGTATATCATCGATATACTACCGATGTAGTGGAGCGGATTTCCACCTTTCAAAATAATGTCAATGTTTTCAAACCTTTGAATATTGGTATCAATCGTGCTACAGGAGTTGAATTTAATACCAAGTATTCACCCAATAATTGGCTCACATTTAATGGTGATCTTAACTATAATTACTTCAATCGTGAAGGTGATTTAGAGTCCACGGTATTCGATTTTAGTGCCGATCAGTGGTCTGGCAAATTAACCTCTAAATTCAAACTTCCGGCAGATATAGATTTTGAAATGACCGGGCACTATCAGTCAGGATTCCAAACAGTACAAAGCGAGGTCTCCAGCAATTTATTTTTGGATCTCGGACTTAGGAAAAAAATGATGGAAGGTAAGGGTGTGCTGAGCGTCAGTGTTCGTGACCTATTTGCTTCCAGATATCGGGAAAGCGTAACCGATCAAACAGACTTCTATATATACAGTCGTCGGCAGCGTGGTCGATTTATTGTAGTCGGATTTAGTTATGGTTTCGGCAAGGGAGAAGCCATGGAGTTTTCTGGCCAAAAACGACATTGATTCCATTATAGTTTCAAAAAGAAAAATTTACAGATCTACTTCATAAGTTAATGAAGTATTAGAGGAGTCTGTTTGATGCAGACTCATCCGGTAGTAAGAAATTTTTTCATCATTCTGTAGTGCTGTTAAGTGTGTAATCTAAAGATGTCAACCTTGTTAAAATAAATTATTGAGAATAACAATTATTTAGAATAATGATAAGTAAAAATAGCCTGGGACAGCACACTGTTACCAATGAGGTTTTTAATATTGCCACCTCAGTTTAAGACAACAATAGCGCAGGACAGATTATAATAGTTTTGGAAACGGTAGTGGCTGACTAATCTTTGTCAGGCACGCATATTTTTATTTGGCAAAGGGTCCGTTATGACCCTTTGCTTTTTCTTGGACTTATTGCTTTTCTACCGTAAAATATAAGGTGTCGGTGCTGATGCCCGTAAAAATTCCCAGACCGTTTACTATGTTGGTAGGTGCTGCCTGAATGGATAGGGATGAGTTTCCAATCGTTTCATATAAAGCCGCATACTCGGCATTCAATCGATATACAATGACTCGATGTCGCCCAAATTGTTGAATGTCCCTACGATTGTCAATGACATGAAAATCCACGATCTGAGGTTCACTTCTGATCAAGGGTCTACCGGGTAGCTCACCACCCTGAAAAAGATCCTGAAGAAAAGTATTGATGTACTCTGGCTCACTTTCTATGTTTTCAATTTCGACGAAATAATAGTTACTCTCACTATTATCCCAGGTCACCTGAAGATTTTCCTCCGCTTCACCAGGATTGAATCCCCCAAAGCCACCGGAGACTATTTGCTCCCTGTATATCAGTGTGTCTGTTAAAACGGCTGACTTAAATTCTGGTACAAAAGTTTCGGAGGATATAGCCTGATCTTCCAGAGTGAAACTTAGTGAGTATGACATGCCGGCTTCTATTCTTTTTGCTTCATAAGCATAGTATCCATTACCCAGATTTGTGAGATTAAAATCCGTAGTGCCATCGCTAACAATAATCTCTAAATCATCTAAGGTATGCAGCATCGTGTCACCTCCATATTTTGACGATGCCACCACGCGAAAGGAGTCAATGGATTCTCCGGCATATAAATATCCTGAGATGACGGGAGTTATAGATGCTTCTATGGCAAGATTATCTTTGTTGCAGGCCCATACAAAGATCAGGAGTACTGTGACTATATAGAGTGAATTTCTTTTTTTCATTATCTCAGATTCCATTTTAGAAATAGACTGGGGGTCAGCTTAATAAGAGAAACATCAGTGACAAAAAGATTGCCTTCGATCACTTCGTACTCTTTATACCATACGTTTTCTCGATTATACAAATTGATTAATGACATGCCCAGGCTTGCCCTGGAATTTCCCAGGTAGAAATTGTATGTTGCTGATAGATCCAATCGATGGTAGTCAGGGAGCCGAAGACCATTCTTAGTGCTCACTTCAAAATACGATTCAGTATTACCATCGATGAGCGGTAGCTCGTAATACCCGGTGGGAGCGGTATACGGTTTGCCTGTTGCATAAATAAAGGCACCTGAAAAGTCCCAACGTCCCAGGCTATAGCTTCCTACAAGTTTTAATTCATGCGTTTGATCCTGGTTGGCATAAAATGGCTCTTCGCCAAATGCCTCAAAATCGTAAAGTACTTCACTAAGTGTATAACCCAGCCACCCGGTGAATTTTCCACGCTTTTTCTGCAGCAGAAATTCTATTCCCTTTGCCACGCCATCACCAGTGAAAAAGAATTCTTCATATTCCAGTGTCCGTCCCGGACCAAATCCTGATGGAGTAAGACGCGTGCTGTATTCTGACAATCCAAAGAGGTCTTTTTTATAAGCTTCTATATCTATCAAAAAATCTTTATTCTCATAAGCGGCTCCGAGAATGTAGTGATTGGATTTTGTGACAGGGACCGTTTCGTCATCGGAGAGAATCCAAAAGTCCCGGCTCCCCAATTGGATGTCTTCTCGCACTACACGATTGGCAAACTGATGATATTGACCATATGCCCCTTTTATTTTAATCTGTTCGGATAGTAACCAGGTGGCAGAAAGCCTGGGCTCGATATAGGTCTTCTTATTGAGATCATAATAGTTAGCTCTGAGTCCTCCCTTTAAGATCAGTTGATCACGAATGGTGAGTTGATCCTGGAGGTATAAAGATGAGGTTTGAGCAGATTCGGATCGATTTAGAAGTGTCAGGGTGTCATTTTGTTGAAAAATGTAATCGATCTCATTTAGTGTACTTTGTAACCCTAATGATAGTTGATGATTATTGCTAATGATGTACTCATTATCAATTTTTATAGTAAAATCTTTAAGGTCGTTATTTTCATAGGTCCCGGTAGTTCTTGTGGTTAAAGTATCCGCTCGTGAAACCGTGGTGGAATTTCTTCTATCCCGGGTACTAAAATAATTGGAGTAAGAAATTCCGGTATTAGTATAAAATCGATCGGACCATCGTCTTGACCATTTTACGCTGGCACCCACATTTCCCCAGTCACTTATATCTGTGTTGTTGCTCTGAAAATCGAAGTTGTTGCCACCCCCTCCACCCCGAAATCCTCCGAAAGAGTTATTATCAAGATTTCTAGAATTGTCGAGATCGTCCTGTCCATTGTAGAAACTAAGTGAAAAAATATCTTTCTTGGATAGGCGGTAGGTGAGTTTCGCATTGAGATCGTAGAAATAGGAGTTCGGCTGAGCCTCTGCCTGACCGAAGCCCCTAAATCCACCCGGCGGAGTTCCTTCCTGATTATTATTGGTTCCGCCGATACCTGTAAATGAATCTGCAATATTTTGGTAGAAATTACTTTGAAATGATCGTCTGGCTGCAATGAGCATGGATCCCTTACCGTCTGCAAACGGGGATTCGATGTGCGCGTTGTAGCTAAGCAAACTGATACCTGCACTGGCGTTAAAGGCTTCTGTGTTACCATCTTTACCTGTAAGCTCTACCACACTGGAGATTCTACCTCCAAACTTGGGCTCAAATCCTCCTTTGTGCAGTTGAATGTCCTTAATGGCCTGGGCATTAAATGCTGAGAAGAAGCCATACAGGTGGTCTACATGGTAGACCGTAAAACCATCAAACAGGACAAGATTTTGATCAGGCGTTCCTCCTCGCACATATAATCCTGAAGAGCTTTCATTGCTTCC
>JAUILM010000546.1 GCA_030432855.1 Bacteroidia bacterium | reverse complement strand
ACGTGACAAAACCGGAGGCATCCCGGTTGGATTTAAGATAGCTGCCAGCCATATAGAAGCGGATATAGACTTTGCCCTGGCAGTAGGTGTTGACTATATTATTCTTGACGGTCGTGGTGGAGCCACTGGTGCTGCACCTACCATTCTACGTGACAATATTAATGTACCCACGATACCTGCACTCGCCCGAGCCAGAAAGTATCTGGACAGCCAGCATGCTGATCATGTCACCCTTGTGATCACCGGTGGTTTAAGAATAGCTGAAGATTTCGCTAAGGCTCTGATGCTCGGTGCTGATGCAGTAGCCGTAGCCAACTCAGCACTGCAGGCCATTGGCTGCCTGGGCATGCGAGCCTGTAACAGCAATAATTGCCCTGTAGGCATTGCCACACAAAAGGAACACCTTCGAAATCGACTCATCATCGATGCCTCTGCCCAACAGTTATGCAATTTCCTGACCGCCACCAATGACCTGATAAAAGTTATTGCTAGATCCTGCGGCTATAGTAACATCTCGGATTTTAATCATGCTGACTTGAGTACCTATAGTTGGGAAATGCATAAACTCACACAAATTCATTTTGCAGGTATGAGTCCAGGTAACTGATCCAAAATTTTAATATCCTGGACAAAAATCCATTGGCATGTATCCGGCCAGTAATAGCAGTAGTCTCCATTGTCGATGATCACTATCATTTACAATAAATTGTAGCCAACTTAAATTCCACAAGTTGTTTGCGACTTTTCCATTAAAAAAGGAGATTATGAAAATTCTGATTATTTACGGGACCAGTGAAGGACAAACCCGAAAAATTGCACGATTTTTAGAAGATGTCTTACAGGAGGAAAATCACAAAGTGGTGATTGCCGATGCATCCGATGATCCACCTCCACCGTCAGACTTTGATGCTGTTTTGGTAGGCAGTTCGATTCACATGCATAAGTATCAGCGACAAGTGCTTGACTATGTCAGCAAAAATGTGGCGCAATTAAATAAAAAGCACTCCGGTTTTTTCTCCGTTTGTTTAGCAGTTGCCTCTGATCTACCGGAGGAGCATGAAGAGGCTGAGGAGATCGCTATGAACTTCCTGTATGAAACGGGTTGGCGACCTTCTCTTAAGAAACATATTGCCGGTGCCTTAAAATACACGCAATACGATTATCTGAAACGGCTAGTGATGCGGATGATTGCCAAAAAACAAGGCGAGTCGACCGACACGTCCCAGGACCATGAATACACGGATTGGGACGAAGTAAGGGCATTTGCATTGGAATTTGCTCACATAAAAAACTAAGTAGCCACACTCGGAGTACGCTCCATAGTAGAATTATATTGGAAAGTCAATGAGCTCATCATAGCCCTCCACGGAGTTTCGTCGAAGTTTTGGGATGCTTCTTCGGAAGAAGATACTTGCAAAGGAATTCTTTGATATCTTAAATCAAAATTAATGGAAATGAATATCTCTACAGACTTCAAATCACTCACTACGCCTCAACTACATAAGAGAAAGAAGTTGAATACACTGTCTCTCAATACAATATGGATCGGTGGTGCTATTGGTATCATAGCAGCTGTGTCCAGAATGTTTACATCCGGTGCCATTGAAAGTACGACCTTATTCATTTCAATTATTGCACTGCTCGTTTCTATCCCTACTTACTACGAAACCGAGCGCATCAAGAACATACTGGTAGAGCGAAGCCACTAAAAATCGTCCCATCCCTGACTGGCACATTCTGACTTCGGTAAACAGTAATGTTAGGGATGTTTAGTTACAACCCGTGCCCACGATATAAATCTACCTATCTTCACATGGACATTATCCGTCATTGCAGAGCAAAATGGATGTTCATGAAGCAATATTTCATCTTTATACTATTGATGACAGTTATTCAATTGTCATTCTCCCAGAATCTGCAACCTGGATTCGACAAGCGAGAATATCGCGACTTAATGATGCTGTCGGCACACTCCACGGCAGACTCCACCTATTACAGCCCATTTGAAATACCCGAACCTTATAAGATGATATATCAGTCTGATCCTCTCGGATTGGATAATTCATGGGACCTTTGGTCGAAGGGAGGAAGGCAGGTAGTTATAAGTATTCGTGGTACGACAGCAAATCCGGCTAGTTGGTTAGCAAACTTTTACGCGGCTATGGTACCCGCCAAAGGCTCATTGCAGCTAGAGGATGATTTCACCTTTAACTACACATTATCTGAAGATCCCAAGGCTTTTGTGCATATCGGCTGGCTGGTTAGTACGGCCTTTTTATCCCGGGAAATCGTACCCGCAATTGAAGAGCAATATAATGCCGGGCACCGAGATTTTCTCATAGTTGGTCATAGCCAGGGTGGAGCTATTGCCTATCTTTTGACCTCCTTTCTCCATCATTTGCAAAAAAATGGCGACTTACCTACCATAAATCTAAAGACCTATTGCAGTGCTGCTCCCAAACCAGGTAATCTGTATTATGCCTATGCATTCGAAAAACAAACACAGGGAGGCTGGGCATATAATGTAATCAGTACATCTGATTGGGTACCCGAAATGCCCATCTCTGTGCAAACGCTGGATGATTTTAATGAAATCAATCCCTTCATGCATGCAAAGACTATTATTAAGAGTCAGAAATTCCCCAAAAATCTGGTACTAAAACATGTATATAACAAGCTCGACAAACCGACACGAAGGGCCTTAAAAAACTATCAGAATTACCTGGGAAAGAAAGCATATAAAATTATTCAATCGCAGATCCTGGAATTCGACCAACCCGTATACGCTAACAGCACACACTATGTCAGGACCGGCAATACAATCATTCTGACTCCGACGGATGATTATTTCGCTCGTTTTCCAAACGATACTACCAAGTTATTTCCCCACCATTTTCATGCTCCCTATTTATATCTCCTGGAAGAGCTCAATACTTTCAAATAAGCATCCTATGAAAAATGCATTCATGAGAAACATATTACTCATCTTTCTGCTATCGTCGGTACTCTTTGCCTGTTCGTCCTCCAAAATACCTACCAGTGATAATATCTATGGTTCAGCCTGGGAACTGGAGTATCTCTCGGGTCCCCGGATTGCTTTCGATGCACTTTTTAAGGATAGAAAACCTGAGATAATATTTGATAAATCCGAAAAGAGAGTACAGGGGACAGATGGTTGCAATGGATATTCTGCAACATTTACACTAAAGAATAATCAAATTTCTTTTGGTGCAGCTGGTCCCACTACCAAGATGTATTGCGGTGAAGGTGAGCAGTTCTTCCTAAACACTATCAAGAAAATAGATACATATAAAATCGACAACGAGGGAAAGTTACATCTCATGACAGATGATGTGACTATGATGCGATTTAAGAAAAAAATGTAGCTATGAAGTCCTTATTCAGGATTGCAATTTTATTTTTTTTAGTTGGATCCTGTGCAGAAAAAAAATCGAATCAATCAGATCGGGATCAGGATATGGAAACAAAACGCGATGTGGTACCTCCTTTATCAAGTATTTCGCTGGATGGCACCTACTTTAAAGCAAATGGAAATGAGCCTTTTTGGTCATTGGAAATGAGCGACCAAATGGTAAAATTTAAAACACCAACAGACTCACTTCTTACTCCGTCGGCTGATCCCTTCATCTCTGACAGCAGCATGATTCAATACCGTCTGGAAACAGAAAAATCAATCATACACATTGATATATTACGGCAGGAATGTATCAATTCTATGTCTGGTCATATATCTCCCCATGTAGTAAATATTTCTTATCGGTTGACGTCAGAAAAAGAACTCAAATCTGTAGAAGGATGTGGTCAATTTATGACGGACTACAGGCTACATGATATTTGGGTACTAGATTCATTGGAAGGGATTGAATTAGATCATAATGAGATGAGTATGAAATTACCTTCACTTGAGATCAACGCACATGAAAATACATTCACTGGCTTCACAGGTTGTAATCGAATGAATGGTCAGCTGGAGTACAGGCACAAGATGATAAGATTTCAAAGCATAGCCACTACACGAAGATATTGCCCTGAGTCTTCTCTAACAGAGTCTACATTGCTAAAATATTTAAAACAATGGAACAGCTACACGATCGCTAACAATAAACTCATGCTAAAGCAGAACGATCAAGAAAAAGCAATATTCAGAAAAATTGATTGACTTGTTTACAAAGAGGTTATCAACAGTTTACATGTATTTATGAAATTTACCAGGTAAAGTTATTTTCAGTCATTGTGCAATACATCTTTTCAAAAAATCAATCCTACGAACATCTGGCAGCCGGACATGTAATTTATGGATTAAGTGGGAGTCCAAATTTTCCCATTCGATTAGCGCACGAAGTATACAATCGTTGTCTATCCCACCAAAAGAAACAGCATGGTGTATCTATATATGATCCATGCTGTGGTACCGGATATTTGTTAACGACTTTAGGCCTTCTCAATCATAAGAGCATTTTAAAAATATGGGGGTCTGATATCAATGTAAAATTTACTGAGGTGGCTCAAAAAAATCTGGGGCTACTTGGCACACAGGGTCTTGACAAACGTGAAGAGGAGCTAGTGTTGCT
>JAUILM010000545.1 GCA_030432855.1 Bacteroidia bacterium | reverse complement strand
TTACGATATCCCCCAGTATATATTTTCCGTAGAGTGGCTCAATATCACCCTGATAAATGAATCCCCCACTAATCGCATTGCCGTCTTCATGATCATAAGCTGTCAGCGGATCTATAAATTCATTTTTATCTGATGCCGGAATGTCAAATACGGTCAGAGGATCAATTAAGGTATTAATGCCGTAAGTGCCCTCCCGATAAGGCCATCCATAGTGACCACCGTTTTCAATGACATTGATTTCCTCGATGTTTTTTTCGCCGATGTCTGTAGCCAGTAAGATGTTGTCGTTCAATGGATCCCAGGCCATGCGATGCGGATTCCTGAATCCGAGGGCATAAATTTCTCTGACCACGGCAGGGTCTTCACTATGGGCAAAGGGATTGTCATTTGGTATCCCATAGTTGCCATTTTTGCTATTTGATCCAGATGGATCGATACGCATGATGGTGCCGAGAAAGGACTTGTTATGGCCAGAAAGTTCTGGTTTTTTAATATTGTTGGCGCCGCCATCCCCAAATCCAAAATACAGTAAACCATAGTCAGGATCTTCAGGGCTTAGATTGGGCTTGAAGCCCAGATCCTGAGCCCCATGGGCAAAAGTAGGTGCATGCACCCGCATCAACTCCCGATAGGTACCACTGAATCGATGAGCAGAAATATCCTCCATTTTCCATTCACCGACCACCCATTGTAAAACGGCCTTTTGAGTATCGGCATATACGGCATGATCTGCGACCTGCCCCTTGTAGGTCTCGGCATGGGTGAGATAGAGGAGACCATTTTCCAGGTAGTCCGGATGAAAGATAAAACTTCCCAGTCCGGTGGCAATACCTGGACCGCTTTGGTAGTCATCAATATGTTCGCTTACATCCAGGAATACCGAGGCATCCCCATCTTCGATCCGATAAATAATGCCGCGTTGATCACTGACGAAGATCACACCATTACCTGCAGGATCAGCGCGTAGTGTAGCAAGGCCCAGATCTCCGTTGTATCCTGGTGGATGGGGTAATTGAATTACCTCTTCCAAATGAATAGCTAAATCACTTTTTTGTATGGACGGTGTAAGTCGACCCGACTTCCCTGTGTAGACGGTGTCTGCTCCCGCTAACAGCACTGGATGCAGATCGTTTTCCTGACTTACCTGATGTATGTATGAAAGAATACGGTCGAGATCTTCTTCAGCCAGGTGAGCAAAAGCCGGCATCGTCCGCTTATATCTTTCTGCCAGCCATTGAATACGGGGATGACCAGCCTTTAGATAGGCCTCCGGATCCTGAACAAATGCTTTTAAACTGTCGCCTGACCATATCGAGGTCACACCGCCCAGGGGAGGACCAAAGCCTTCGGACTGCAATCCATGACAGGACATGCAGTGGATTTCATACAGTGCTTTTCCTTCGGAAAGCGTCTTGCTATCACTTGCATAATGTGCTTCATTACTACAGCTTAGACATATCGAAAAGCCCCAGACCAAAATCGCATATGCCAGTGCCCTGTTCATAGTTAAAATCTTTAGGTCTACTAATATAATCCGAATTGGATGTGCTACATATTTTATTGATAGTAATTAGTACTTACTTATGAGTAAGTATGTATATTTGGGTGATGGATACGCGGGATAAGATATTGGATCTGGGAGAGGAATTAATACGTACCAGAGGATATCATGCCTTTAGTTTTAAGGATATCTCGGTACCTCTGGGCATGAAGAATGCAGCTGTTCACTATCATTTCCCCTCAAAGTCTAATCTGGGTTTGGCTATAATTGACCGAACGAATGATAGATTTCTGTCAGAGATTCACCAATGGTCTTCTCTTTCGAAGGAAAAGCAATTAGCTAATTTCCTCAAGATATATAGTCGAAGCTATCGTCAAAATAAAGTTTGCTTTATGGGTGCCTTGGGACCTGCCTATGATACATTACCTGCCAATATGCAGGAAGGTTTGCAGAAAGCCAGTCATGAAATTCGTTCATGGTTGACAGGTCTATTAAAGGACGGTCTGAGCGAGGGAGTATTTGAGTTTACTGAAAAACCGGGAGAGAAGGCCGATTTGATTATTTCGGCACTACTGGCCGGACTCATCATGGGGCGAGTGACAGGAGAGCCGGTAGTTCTGTCCATTATAAAAAACCTGAAGAAACAAGTCTGACTTTTTTTAATCAGAAAACTTACTAACTAATAAGTAAATATGCGAGTAGTTATCACGGGCATGGGAGCCTTAACACCCATAGGAAATGATGTAAAATCTTTTTGGCAAAATGCTACAGCGGGTATTTCGGGTGCTTCACCCATATCCTATTTTGATACCTCAAAATTCAAAACAAAATTTGCCTGCTCTTTGAAAGATTTTGATCCAACAACACATCTTGACCGTGCCACCATCAAGCGGACAGACCTGTATGCCCAGTATGCTCTCTGTGCAGTAGAGGAGGCAGTGAATGACGCCAATATCCAATTTGATAAGGGCTCGGCGTATGACTATGGTGTAATCTGGGGCACAGGACAGGGTGGGATGCTCACCTTTGAAGAAACCATACGAGATTATGTGGAAGGAGATGGCACGCCGAGATTTAGTCCCTTCTTTATTCCCAGAATGATTGCGAATATGGCATCAGGCATAATCTCTATCCGATATGGATTGATGGGCATCAATTATACGACCGTTTCTGCTTGTGCCACATCCAACACGGCCATCATGGATGCTTACAACTACATCAAGTCAGGTAAAGCGAAAGTGATAGTTACGGGTGGATCGGAAGCTCCTATTACACCTGCATCTATCGCTGGATTTAATGCCATGAAAGCTTTGTCTACCAACAATGATGGCTTTACTCGTGCATCCCGGCCCTTTGATGAGGATCGCGATGGCTTTGTGATGGGTGAGGGAGCGGGTGCTTTGATTCTCGAATCCTATGAGCATGCCATAAATCGTGGAGCCCGAATCTATGCCGAAGTCGTGGGAGCTGCCATGACCGCCGATGCCTACCATATCACTTCCACACATCCGGAAGGAATCGGAGCGGCTCAGGCCATGCGACTGACTTTGGAGGAGGCTTCTATTTCTCCGGACGACATCGACTACATCAATGCACATGCAACATCCACAGGTGTGGGCGATCTGAGTGAATTGCAGGCTTTATCCTCTGTTTTTGGAGATAGTCCCAAAGCCAGGATCAGTGCTACTAAATCCATGACCGGTCATTTATTGGGTGCAGCAGGGGCTGTGGAAGCGATCCTGGCCATCAAATCCATAGAGCAAAATGTGATTCCTCCCACGATTAATACAGTGCATCTTGATACAAAAATTCCATTTCCTCAATCTATTGTAATTGGCAAAGCACAATCTCATGTAGTCCGAACGGCCATGAGTAATACCTTTGGATTTGGCGGTCATAATGCCATTACCATTTTTCGGGAGATTTAGATTTTATTTTTCTTCTATGCCACTTTAAATCTGACGTCCATTCCTATTTAGATCGGCTGGGCAACTCCGATTTCACATTTGCAGGCGGCCTCCTTTGCAGTGCCAGTCTGCAGGAAGGCGGGGCAAAAAAAACCAACAATTAAAAAAGCAGCAGCTGAGAGACCCCTTTTGAAGGGGTCAAAGTTTGGAGCAGAGCGGAAAACTTTGGGGGATGATCATGAGTGCTAATATTTAACTAAATGCATTTTATTGGTCTTGTTTTGTTATTCTGGATCCCAACCTTTTTATTTAAAGTCTGTGCTGGATTTTATCGATATGTCTGCTGTGTGAGGAAACTTTGGGGGATGATCACGGGTGATAATTTTTAAATTAAATGCATTTTATTGGTCTTGTTTTGTTATTCTGGATCCCAACCTTTTTATTTAAAGTCTGTCCTGGATTTTATCGATAGGTCCACTGCGTGGGGCATCTTTGGGGGATGGTCAAGGATGCTAATTTTTAAATTAGAAGCATTTTATTGGCCTTGTTTGTTATTTTAGGTTCTGTTAAGTTCCTTTAAAGTCTGTATTGGTTTTTGACGAAAGGTCCACTGCGTGGGGCATCTTTGGCATTGCCAAATAGAACCAAAAGTCTAGTCGGATCCTACGCTAAAGCTGCGGACCCCGTAGAATTCATAGGTGGCGATGTCTCACTTGTTCTTGAGTTATGGGGCTCTCTGCGTCGCTGTCTCGTCCCGAATTGGAAAGCTGGCATAATCGCTGTATTTTCTTATTGAAACTCTTAGCTACCATAAGTATTGGTGCAATTAAATGAATGACATTTCTGCTAAATTCTACAGTAAGAAAAGGGTCTTGCGCTAATGCTTCAGACCCCGAAGTAAGGACATGCATTTTAAATTCTTGATAATGAACCGATGAACTACTGCTCTTTCTCACCTCAAAATTCCCGGCACCCGACACCCAGCGGTGACCGAAGCGCCTGCGTAGGTTACTGACACCCGGCACCAATCTACACGGAGATGTAAATAATTTATCAAAAATAATCCGGACATCGGATACCGATAAAGGGGCCACTTTGAATCCGACGTCCCTTTTCATACTATAAATTTGTGTTAACCCAATTTATGCTATGATGTTTTTTAGTCTAAATTCCAGCCTTTTAGCAT
>JAUILM010000544.1 GCA_030432855.1 Bacteroidia bacterium | reverse complement strand
TTTGTACTCAATCGAATTTTCTTCGGAATTTTCAAACGATATAGTTTCTCCCGTCCAATGTTGGTATGTATTTCCTTTGAAAGCAAACAGACCTATGGATAAATAATCATCGCCCAATGCTTCTTTTAGATAATGTCCCATCCATTTGGTCTGCATATTTAATACCCCACCTTTTTGAATGTGGCTATTATGGCCCCAGATTATAAATTTCTTGTCAGGATATCTGTCCAAAAGCCAGAATAGATTCTCTGCCATCAGACTATCACGGATTTCCACACCGCGAGGGATGTATTCACGATTCATTCTATTAGCAAAGCTGTATTGTACTGCCTGATATTGCATATCGAGACTTCTGAGCATAATATCAATGGCTTGCTCCTCAAGACCGAATTGTGTTTGAATGGCAGACCTGTTCTTAAGCAACGCATTTCGGATGTTTTGCAGGGCTTCCTGATAGCTATTTCTGTATCGAATGAAATTAGTAGAATCCGGCTCGAATGATGCCTGATACATGCTACTGTAGGCTGAGAACTCTTCTTTTACGTCTATTCCTAAATCAAGATATTCGCATATCGAATCAAGGTACATTTCATAATAATTTCCTGATACCTGGGTGTCGAATCCAGCGTAGATAAGTGGCCTGGAACCAGGTGACGTTTTTTTAATGTATGTAAAGAGAGGAGCAATCTCTTCGCATGCGAAATTTCCAAACAGGGTCCTATCTACCAGATGAGATGCAGAGAGTTTTTCAACATCGGACCACGCCAGATTTATATCTCCAAACCCTCCTTCCATGGCCAGTACCTCATAATCCAGTTCGCTGTGTAGATATTGTACCAGTTCGGATTTTGTACTGAAGAATTCTCCCAGACCATGTGTACTTTCACCCAGGGCCACTACTCTTCTATCCTTTACCCACTCCTGGATAAGATTCAATTCCAGATCATTGGAATGATGTATTTCGCTCGATTCTCCAATAAAATAGAAGAGACCCTCCGCACTCATCAAAGTAATAGCTGTAAAGATGCATGTCTGCAATATCCATTTGAAATGTTGATTCATCATCTTTCGTATTCTGAATTAGATTTTGTTTTAATTTCGAAATGTGGATCTGTATTGAATGAGTTCTCGCAATAGCCGATTGTTTACGGGAAGCATCGCGTCCACCTGAGCCATTGAATTCGCCGAAAAATCTCGCACTCCATAGAGTTGACTTGCTATTTCTTCAGTAAGATATATCGGCCTTAGATCGTCCAGGGTAGCCGCTGTAGACAGTCCCCGCAAGGTTCTATAATATTTCTGTTGGATGGGTGAAAACCTCAATTGGAGTTCATCATTAAGTAACACAAATGATTGCTCGAGAAAGTGATAGGCCTTCTTGTACCCCTGTAAATGCTGCTTTACCGTCCAGTTATTTACTTTGTCAAAAGAATCTTCGTGATTGCTCATCACTTCTGATAGTAAAGCAAAGCGTATCACTGGAAGCAGTCGATTATTAGCCCGGATAGTACTCAATGTATCCGCAGAGGGAAAATCATTGATATAAATAACATAATCAAGGACGGAATCTAATCTATTCAAGATGGATATCCTTGATTGAAAAAATATGGAGTCTGTTCTGGCATCAACTATCATTTGGTCGATCAAAAGACTTTCCTTTGCCCTTTCTTTTCTAAGCTCATTCCAGTTATTAAGTTGCAAGGCGATTACAATACCAATAACTACCAGTATAATTTCTCCAAGAGCATAAAGTAAATATTTACCAATCTTGTTTTCACTCATTAGGGCCTGGCGGATCTTTCTAAAAAATCTAATCATCGGGTAAAATTGATGTAGTTAAAATTTGTACTTCAATCCCATCCGAATGCTTTGAGTTTCATAGAAATTTTGATAGTCAGCACTAAAACCCTGACCTTCTATTTTTTGTCTTAATCCAAACCGATTGAAAATATCAGTGGCGGCAATAGTTATTTCTCCACGGGTTTTCCAAAGTTTCTTTTTGATACCTATATCGATCGAACTTCTTGAGAGTTGAATTCCTTGTGGAATCACTCGTTCGGCAAAGTATAATCCGGTAATTTGGAATTGTAGATCCTGACTGACATCCAGTGTGCTGGTGATTTTTGCATCCCAGGTTCCATCACTGCTTCCATTCACAAAAAACGTGTGCGGATAGGGAAATAACAGACTGCCCGTATATTCATCTATCGTAATCTGGTAGTAATTAAAATTTCCTGAAAATTCCCATGAATCCGTAATGTCCTGACTAAAGACCAGTTCCATGCCGATATTTTGCATCCTCCCCGTATTGGCATAGCTCTTTACCACGATATCATAAATGCTGGTATTGTCCTCTGTGTATATCCTTTGAAAGGCATCTTTGATATTTCGAAAATATCCGGAAATGAATAGGGAGCCATTCTCCCAGTAATTCCGATAGGCTATTTCGGCAGATTGAGTCAGCTGAGGTCGTAAGTATGGGTTTCCCACTTTGACTAGTTCATGATCATCGGACTTAGTATACATTCTCAGTTCTGGTTCACCTGGACGATCAATGCGCTGATTTATGAAGGCCGAGATTCTATTATTAGGATTTAAATTATAGGTGAATCTTATATTCGGAAAAAGTCTGAAGTAATCGTAGGCGTCATTCTCATCATAATAGATATTACTCTCATCCATATTATAAAAGACGGAGGTGTATTCTGCCCGCATACCACCTTCCACGCTATATTTGTCTTTTTCATGCACCCAATTAAGATATCCGGCATAAATTCGTTCTCCCCATTTTGACCAATTGCCCAACCCTTCATAGAGCATGGAATTTTCATCTCGTACCTGTTCATATTCCACGGGTAAATTTCGAACCTGAATCTTGGTACCGGTTTCAAATCGCCCACTCGCCCCAGGCCGGGTATAGTCCAGGGAAGCACTGGTGATATGCTCCGTGCCTAGTACCGTGGTAATATCCCTGCCATCGGATCGAATGAATGAGCTATCATTTAGAAAATAGGTTTCATCTTCCCATCCCCTGGAATACTGAATGTCTGCTTGTAGTGAGTGACCATGCTGGTTGTATTTGTGTTCATACCTCAGGGCGTAATTCATATATCCCGTGATTTCTTCCTCATTCCAGGCAATATACCGGTTCCTGTTTCCTTCCTGATTAATATAAGGCACCTGTGCGGTGTCGGTATGAGATTCCCAGTCATAGATTCCGGAGAAAGAGAGAATGTTTTGCTCGTTAAAATGATAGTCCATTCCTCCCTTTACGATATAGTGTGTTTGCGTTCTGTTTTCAGGCACCTGGGACTTAATAATTCTTCCATCATCATAAAATCTGGTGGTAAATTCATTATTGGGTAGTCTCTCCTGAAAAATTGTTTCACTCTGCAAGAAGAAGTTGGTCTTATTCTTTCTAAGATTTAAATCCAGGCTGGGAATATATTTGGGAGTGGGGGAGTAACTTCCTAATTGTGTAGGAAGGTCGTTCATACGTTTAGAAAGTACACCTAGTCCATAGGCAAATCCTATACTTCCGTGCAGCCCTGCCTGTCGATCTTTTTTATATATAATGTTAATGATGCCAGCCATTCCATTGGCATCATATTTTGAAGAAGGATTATTGATGATTTCGATACGTTCGATATTAGCTGCAGGAATATTATCCAGTCCCTTTTGATTTCCATAACCGGTTAGGCTGGACTGTTTACCATCGATCAATACAATCACGCGATCACTTCCTCTCAGTATCACTTTGCCGTCCTGGTCAAAGGAGACACTGGGCATGGCTTTCATCGCGTCCATGACCGAACCACCAGACTGCGCAATGTTGGAGTTTAGATTATATGATTTACGATCCAGGCCTTGTGATATCTGTCCTTGCTCTCCGGTGACCAGGACCTCATTGAGTTGTGTAGACGTGGAAGTTATAAGGATGTTTCCCAGGTCGTAGTGCTCATTCAACTGCCCGATCAGCATGCTCTTTTCCAGAGACTGATACCCTAAGCAAGAAATAACCATTCTATACGAACCGATTTCAATTCCGTCAATAAGAAAACTACCGTCTTCGGAGGAAATATTTCCATTGACTAGTTGATTGCCAGCATCGTACATAGCAATCGTCGTATAGGGAACAGCTGTGTTGGTCAGACTATCCATGATCTTGCCGACGATCGTGATATTGGATTGTGCATGAATGGCTCCACACCATATTATGCTAAAGATTACTGAAAGTATTTTCTTCACATCGGGTCCTTATTTCACCTTAAGATAAGCAAAGTGCGTGTATCTAAATTTATTTCTATTTCAGGTTTCAATGCTTGATTCTTTGATAAAATCTACAGATGTCAAAAATCAAGACACTCCGTTTTCTATTATAGGTATAGCGCGATCTAATCTATTAGATTCTGTAGTAGCATGATTTGATGTGGGACGGTGGTAATAAATATTTAGCAATATTTGACTTGTTCAGACTTTGTTTTTGTCACCTTTTCTCGAAATAGACTAGTCCCCGGGTAATATCATAGGTAATATTGAAGTCAAGTAGCAGTCTTTGTCCCAATAGTCCATGGGCAACTGTTTTAGATTGGCGAT
>JAUILM010000543.1 GCA_030432855.1 Bacteroidia bacterium | reverse complement strand
TCTTAGGCCCATGAAGGAGTTGCGCGTTATTAACAAATACTTCCTGCGGTACAAGTGGCATATTGTACTGGGTTTCGTGTTTGTAGCCCTTTCCAATTATTTCAGAGTACTTCAACCCCAGGCAATTCGCCAGGCGCTTGATATTCTATACGAGAACATCAGAATGTACCGGCTGTACGATGGGTTTGAGGCGCAGAACCTGTTGCACCGTGATATTGGGACATCTCTTCTGTACTTCGCGATACTTGTGCTGGTTTTTGCCCTATTAATGGGAGTCTTCATGTACTTCATGCGACAGACGATTATCGTGATGTCACGATTAGTCGAGTACGATCTTCGTAAGGACATTTTTTCACACTACGAGGAGATGGATCAGGCTTTCTACCGTCGGAATATGACGGGAGATTTGATGGCCCGTATTTCAGAAGATGTCTCGAAGGTCCGTATGTATGTGGGTCCGGCACTGCTATATGGCATCAATTTGTTTACCCTATTTGTAATGGTGATCTATTCGATGCTGTCAGTCAGTGTAGAGTTGTCCTTGTATTGTCTGCTTCCCTTGCCTCTTCTCTCATTATCCATCTACTTTGTAAGTTCGATCATCCATAAAAAAAGTACGATAATTCAAAGACAGCTGGCTAAGTTGAATAGTGTGGCCCAGGAAGTATTTAGTGGGATTCGGGTAGTGAAATCCTATACCCACGAAAAAGCAATGACCAGCTACTTCAGTGAGGAGTGCGATGAATTTAAAGACAAGTCGATGAAGCTGGCAGTGGTCAACGCCCTGTTCTTCCCCCTCATGTTGCTCATTATTGGTACTTCAACGATCCTCACCATTTACTTTGGAGGTCTGCAGGTCTATAAGGGTAATATCACACCTGGAAATATCGCTGAGTTTGTCATTTACGTGAATATGTTGACCTGGCCGGTCACTTCGATTGGGTGGATAGCTTCTATTATTCAGCAGGCAGAGGCTTCGCAAAAGCGTATTAATGAATTCCTCGCACAAGAGCCGGAAGTAGAAAATCTTGTGAATCAATCACCTGAGCTCAAGGGAAAGATAGAATTTGACAATGTCTCCTTTGTGTATCCTGACACGGGCATTAAAGCACTTAAGAATGTATCCTTTACTATCAAGAAAGGGGAGAAGTTAGCTATAGTCGGCAAAACGGGATCCGGCAAGACTACAATTGCCGATTTACTTTTGCGCATGTATGATGTCTCCGATGGAAAGATTCTCCTGGATGGTCTGGATGTACGTAAGCACAATCTCAAGACCTTGCGACAGGAGATTGGCTATGTGCCACAGGACTTTTTTCTCTTTTCAGACACCATTCGAAACAATATTCGATTCGGTCTTGAAGAAGATGTGACAGGCCAGAAGGCGGAGCATTATGCGCGAAAAGCAGCGGTCTATGATGATATAATGGATTTGCCAGAGCAATTCGAAACCCGGATTGGTGAGCGTGGAGTCACGCTTTCAGGAGGGCAAAAGCAGCGGGTATCAATGGCCCGGGCATTTATGAAAGAGCCTAACATAGTAATCCTGGATGACTGCCTAAGTGCGGTAGATACGAGGACAGAAAACCAGATTTTAGGCTATCTCAACGAGACCCTAAAGGATAAAACAACGATCATTATTACCCATCGAATCTATAGTTCCTTACAGTTTGATAAGATCCTGGTCCTGGATGAGGGTAGGATCGAAGAGATGGGGACCCATGAACAACTAGTTGAAAATCAAGGCTTTTATTCGAAAATGTATGAGCGTCAGCAGTTGGTTGACTCAGAAAATAAAATTTTGTAAAATGCCCGTATTTTAGGGCAAATCTTTACATTTGTATGACTTGATCTGATTTTGAACCAAACATTTGGACGTGGAGAACGACAGAAATAATCGGAAGTTTGAGAGTGTGTACTCTAATAAGGTACGGGCTGGTAAGAGGAGAACGTACTTCTTTGATGTCAAAAAGACAAAAGGAAACGACTACTACATCACTCTGACAGAAAGCACTAAAAGATTTAACGGTGATGGCTACGAGCGCCATAAGATCTTTCTCTACAAGGAGGATTTCAATCGATTTATCGAAGGCCTGGAAGAGACGGTCAGCTATATTAAGACTGAGCTCATGCCTGACTACGACTACGATGAATATACCCGTAAAAATCAGGAATGGGAATCAAGGAGAGAAAACGAGGATTTTGATCAGCAGGATGACGATGTTGCAGAAGTGACTTCTGATTCTGACGAGGTGGATTCGGAGGAAGACATGAGTTGGTAGATCTTTCGTATTTGATTTTGATCTATCATTGAGATATATGACCGGCTCGAGGGTTACTTCGGCCGGTTTTTTTGTGGATAATAATTTGGGATGATACAGTCGATTGAAGCAAAATATGCACAGCTCCTGGTTGAATATTGTTTAGAGATTCAGCAAGGTGACCGTCTTCTGGTACAAACTACGCTACTGGCAGAGCCACTTGTCCGAGAAGTGTATAGATTGGCATTGCGAAAGGGTGCCCATGTAGTGACGAACCTTTCCTTTCAGGAAGAGAACAGGATATTCTATGAGGAAGCTTCGGAAGAGCAGCTAAAATGGCACTCACCTCTGCAAGAGGCAGCAATGGAGTCCTTCGAAGCGTACCTCTTTATCAGAGCCCCTTATAATCTTAGAGAAGATCAAAGTATCGATCCCCAGAAAAGAAAAGTACGGAGCACATCCTCACAACATCTTCAGCAGACCTATAGCAAGCGAACCGCTGATAGATCCCTCAAGCGTTGCCTTTGTCAATATCCCACACAAGCCGCAGCGCAGCAGGCGGGTATGTCACTGGAGGAGTATCAGTACTTCGTGTATGATGCCTGTAAGCTCTTTGGGGATAATCCGGAAGAGGCATGGCTAGAAGTAAGAAATCATCAGCAGAAGATCGTTGACTATCTGAATCAGTGTAAGGAGATTCGCTACAAGAACAAATCTTCCGATATCAAATTTAATGTGGGTGGTCGAATATGGATGAATTCGGACGGCCAAACCAATATGCCTTCTGGTGAGGTATACACGGCACCCGTCGAAGACTCTGTGGAAGGCCATGTTCATTTCGACTTTCCTTCGGTCTATCAGGGTCATCCAGTCAAGGGTATTACCTTATGGGTAGAAGCTGGTGAGGTAGTCCGGTGGGAGGCACGTGAAGGGCAGGAGTTACTAGATAAGATTTTTGAGGTGGAAGGCGCCAGAAGGTTTGGTGAGGTCGCCATTGGCACAAACTACAATATCCAGCGTCCGACCGGCAATATCCTGTTTGATGAAAAAATTGGGGGCACAGTTCATATGGCAGTAGGGCAGTCTTACTTCCAGACAGGGGGTAAAAATAAGTCCAGTGTGCACTGGGATATGATTGCTGAGATGAAAGACGGAGGAGAAATCTGGGCAGATGGTACCCTGATCTATCAAAATGGTGTATTTACCATCACCTGATCACTCGATGAAATAATCGATGCTGGTCACTACACGAGCGATCTTATCCTTGTAAAACTCTTCTGATTCACTGACCCTATTGGCAGGAATGAGTGATATAATACCTTGCCGGGCTTGTTTTATCCCACCGACCGTTTCACCTGAGTTGTCAGCAAATTCATTAGCAGATATCAACGCTGCTTTGGTAGCCTCTGCCAGGAGGGCAGGTTTGATATCGTTGATCTGTGTAAAATAGAATCTGGGTCTGGATAGCCATCGGTCACCGGACAAAGAAACACCCTTCTCTACCAGTTCATTTACCTCACCAGATGTCTTATCCAGCAAATCCACATTCTTAGTGGACAGGGATACTTGAAGGTTGCCTGTGTAGCGTGAGGTTACATTGCCATATATGTTTTCCAGAAGACTCATCTCCTCCACTTTAATTTCTGAAGGGTCAAATCCTTTTTCACGAAGCCAGCTTTGGATTGCAGCTACTTGCTGATTGACCGTTCGTTTAAGAGCGTCCAGATCGTTGCTGGTGGCGGTGGCACCTATGACCCACGATCCCTGGTCTGCCGTCACATTTTGTTCCGCTAATCCTTTGACGGATACAAATCGATTGTTTTTACGGGCTTCTATAAACTTGTTGCCCAGGAAAAACATGCCCAGAATGAAAGAAATTCCGAGAATGAGAGAAGCTGGCACATTATTTGTCTTCATGTAGTTGTCTTTAATGACGCTCCAATTTAGAAAAATCGCGACATATAATGAACCCGTCTAATGTTGCGAATTTCAAATGCGACCCGAGGACTTTCAGTCCAATGAAATATTATCCGTTATAGCTCGACCTATGGTCGTGGCACAAGTACTTTGATATATAATTCCCTTAGGAATTCTAAGATATTTTTGATCGGGATAACTATGGTTTTCTAAGGCTGCTTAAAGAAGTGGCCTTAATTTTTTCCCTGGTTGGACTCCGAAATATATTAAGAAAAAAAGGCACCTAAAAGGTGTAAAGATATTTTTGATCGGGATAACTATGGTTTTCTAAGGCTGCTTAAAGAAGTGGCCTTAATTTTTTCCCTGGTTGGCTCCGAAATATATTAAGAAAAAAAGGCACCTAAAAGGTGTAAAGATAT
>JAUILM010000542.1 GCA_030432855.1 Bacteroidia bacterium | reverse complement strand
TAATCGTCAGGTTGAGGGTTGTCGGTGTCTGCGACCAGTTTCCCTGATTGTCCTGGCCCATCACCTCAAACTGGTAGTGACCCGGATCTATGTTAGTGTACGTAGCCGAGTGCAAAGTGCCGACTTCATGCCAGTCCGACTGAAACCCATTCAGTCGATACCGGTATTTTTTCTTTTCGCAATCTACAAAGTTTAATGAGGCAAAGTCAAAGGAAAAAACGGATTGTTTATAGGACAGCTTCAAGTCTTCAGCCAGGGAGATATTCTGCTGTAGCGGAGTAATGTATTCATCGGTGGATACCTGTACGTCCTTGCTAAATATCTTAAAACCAGTGAGTACTAGCTTGGGAGTAAAAGCAATCTCCTGAATACTATCCGGGACAAAGGCATTAAATCCATTGTTACCTCCAAAATAAAAAGTTCCTGATCGCGCTTTACAATAGGCCAGTTCCTTGAATTCCCCGGACTGCAAGCCATCTGCCTCAGTGTAATTAGTGAAAGTCTCCTGAGATGGATCAAATTTTGAAAGTCCGCTATTCGTACTGATCCAGAGATATCCAGCATCATCCTCGAGTATGCCCTGGACTATATTACCTTTCATTCCATTTTCCTCAGAAAAGGCCCTAAATCTTTCCGTGGAAGGATTAAAGTGGTTGAGACCATCATTCGTACTGATCCAGAGATGACCTCTTTGGTCTTCCATGACACAACCAACACTATTGTTACTTATACTGTTTTCGCTTTCCCGATGTAGAAAATACTGAAATGACTTTTGTTGTCTATCATATCGATTGAGTCCTCCTCCTTCGGTGCCAATCCAAATCAAACCTCTTGAATCCTCAGATATTGATAGGATCTTATTGTTGTTGGTACCGAATTCAACCAGCGCCCCAAAGGGGTAACGGATGAAAGTGCGATCTATGGGATTATATAGATTTAACCCCCCACCGTGTGTACCTATCCAGATGTTTTCATCGCTGTCCTGAAATATTACCCAGACATTATTGCTACTTAAACTTGAGGGATCATTTTTGACATGATTAAAATGACGAATCACCCTGCGGTCCTGGTCAAGTACTGATATCCCCGCTCCCCAGGTACCTACCCAAAGTTCCCCATTTGTCATCTCATGGATGCTCAATACATGATCGCCGCAGATACTGTTACTATTTCCCTCTTCATATCGCAGATGAGTAAACTCATGCGTGGATGGATCAAACCTGTTTAAACCGCCACCATCAGTTCCAATCCAAACGATTTCTTCCGAATCTTCATAAATGGATAGGATCTTATTATGACTTATAGAATTCTCCTGGGTCTTGCGGCGATAGTGGATAAATTTATCCGCATCAATCGAAAGCATGTCAATCCCGGCATTAAAAGTGCCAACCCACATATTACCCTTCTGATCTCGTAGCAAAGAATGCACAGAATTATTGCTAATACTCGAGTTATCCAGTTCGTCATAGGTATGGGTTCTGAACGTCTTGTCACGGGGATTAAAGATAGATAACCCACCATTTTCTGTGCCCACCCAGATATTTCCATGGACATCTTCCTCAATGGCATAAATGACTTCGCTCAGGAGTCCTGTATGTTCCTTTGACCCTAATCGAAAATTCTGTACGTCACCTCGTTGCAGATCAATCCGAAAAAGACCATCCCCGGCGGTGCCTACCCATAATGCATCATTACGATCCTGATAGATGGTGCGTATATTTAGATTTTCCCCACCATTCCCATTTGTTTCGAGGAGAAAGGGAACGAAGACTTGTTGAGACGCATCAAAGGAGTATAATCCTCCTCCCGTGGTACCTATCCAGATTCTCTTGTCGTGATCCTGGAATATGGTATATATATAATCACTCGTCAGTGTTTGGTACGTCCTACTGGAGTAATGCTTGAAGGTCTTGGATTTTGTATTGTACAGATCAACTCCTTTGCCGTCTGTACCGATCCATAGTTGGCCTTCATCATCCTCTAGCACACAGTTTACCACATCACTGGACAAGCTTCCATAATTATCCGGATCATGTCGCAAAGTTTCAAAATGATCTTTATCTCTGTCATACAGATTGACGCCGCTGCCGCTGGTTGCTAACCACAAATCACCGTTCTCGCGCTCGAAAATATCTGCTATCTGATTGGCACTGATACTATGTGGATCCTGGGCACTACTCTTGTAGACCTTAAAATTATATCCATCATAGCGATTGAGTCCATTTTGCGTTCCAAACCATAAGAAGCCGAACTGATCCTGCAGGATTGCTCGGACATGGCTGTGGGACAATCCCTCATTGATATCCATATTTTCAAAGGGAAGATATTCATCCTGACTATGTATGCTTGTGGCAATACAAATGAATAGAAAGACCAGGTAGGTACCCCACTTCATCTTGCAAGATTGAAATCTATCAAAAACCGAGTTTGCTCTGCTATTTCTCTTCCTCACGTAATAGTATTGGTATCACTGAGTCCAAAATCCAGGCCAATAATCTTCCGAACGGGCGTCTGCTTTATTTTAGAGGGTAGTGACAGTATTAAATCGAGCGTATTTAGATTGCTGTTAGGGTGGGAAAGTCTCATCTAACCGAATGTTTCTGGACTTGATGACCATGATCTCTGGCGATCGTGAATAGCACAACCTGTGGACACCCATTACCTCCTTTTGCGTCAAATGAGTCATGGATTGCGTCAAAACAAACAGTGATTGGACTGTAGATATTTCAGCTTTGTATCCGAAGATTATTGGTTTTAACACAATGCACAAAACAGAAATATCATGAAGAAGCTGAAACGCTGGGTCGCTATTATCCTGGGATCTCTACTTACCATTATTTTAGTATTGGTCTTATATGTCCTCTTAGTTCCGCTCAAGACTTACGAAGTAAAAGCACCGGTCATAAAGGTGTCTTCTGATAGTATTTCCCTGGCGGAGGGAAAGCGAATGGCGGTCATGCTCTGCCAACAGTGTCATCTGGGAAAGGATGGCAGCATGAGTGGTGCCTTGATGGAAGATGGTCCCTTTGGTACGGTATACTCCCGCAATATCACCAATCATCCTGAATTCGGCATAGGATCATATACTGACGGAGAGCTGGCCTATTTGCTTAGAACAGGCATCAGAAATAACGGCACCTATACCCCGCCCTGGATGGCCAAACTTCCGCACCTGTCAGAGGAGGACATTCATGACATTATTGCCTTTTTAAGGTCAGATGATCCACTGGTAGCGCCATCTACCAACACGGTGCCAGAGCCGAAGTATAGCTTTCTGTCCAAAGCATTAATCAAGTTTGGTGTTTTTCATCCACTCGAATATCCCGGGGAACCGATCTCACCTCCGGACACTAACGATGTAGTGGCATTTGGTAGATATCAGGCCGTAGCCAAATGGGACTGCTATTCATGCCATTCACTGGATTTTACAAAATTGGATGTGATGGAACCGGAAAAGAGCGTAGGATTTTTTGGTGGGGGAAATCCCTTCGAAGTGGAAGGTAGTGACGATGTGATCCTTTCTGCCAATTTGACTTTTGATCAGGAGACGGGTATCGGCAGCTGGAGCGAGGCTGATTTTGTAAGAGCCATTAAAACAGGTATAAAACCGGATAAGACAATGACACAACCTCCCATGACGCCCTTTACTATGATGACTGATGCAGAGGCTAAAGCAATTTATGCTTATTTGAAGACCCTGCCGGTTATTCACAATGAGGCAGTGAAGTGATTTCGATCTTTGTAGATTGAATAAACAATAATTCCATATTGACCGGGTCTGGTGGACTGTGATCTTGCGCCAGATTCCGTTCTTTATTATCCCATGCAAATGGAATTGTATAGATAAAGATCTATATTTAATAGGGTTAACAACTCTATGAATGCGGTACTTATATACTTTGCTAATGGCAGTGTCCCTGTATGTACCATCAGCGGTTTATAGTCAGGAAAACATCTCTGAAACCCAGATACAATTAATGCCTGACGACACGGCCAAGGTCAATCTGCTATATACACTGGCTTTTGAAAATCTATATGGCGATCGTCAAAAAGCACATGAGCAGATCAGCAAAATATATGCAATTGCAGCGAAGATCGAAGACGCGGAGAGCCGCCTGAAGGGGCAATTTTTAGAAGCTACGGCCTTGCATTTTGAAGGAAGGGAAGATGAAGCTCTAGCCCTTTGCCTAAAGTCAGTACAGGAGGCGCGGCAAAAAGGATTTAAGAAATTGTTGGCTCCCATGCTCAACAATCTTTGCCAGATTTATCAGACTAAAAATCAGCTTGAAAAGTCCCTGGAGGCCATCATGGAATCTCTTGAGATTAGCATTGAGTTAGGAAATCGGGAACGCGAAGCCATCGCTTACCATACCATTGCGTCTACCTATCATTATCTAAATGAAATCGAGACTGCGAGGAAATATCTGGAGAAAGCATTGCCGATCTTTACCGAATTGGAAGACTGGTATAGATTGGGTGTCGTATATCAATCGCTGTCTATTTTGACCGAGCGGGAGGAAGCATTACAGTATGCAGAAAGAGGTCTCGAAGCTTTACTGAAGACGTCTGATATTCAGGGGCAAGGCATGTGCTACTGGTCGATAGGCTCCG
>JAUILM010000541.1 GCA_030432855.1 Bacteroidia bacterium | reverse complement strand
TCTCTTTCTACTCCCAGGCAATGTCTGATGTATTTTAAATTAATCAATTGGCTTAAACCTACTACGCTACTGGAGTTGGGCACTTCTCTCGGCGTTAGCACATTGTACCATCATTTAGCGGCACCTGACGCTCATTTAATTTCCATTGAAGGAAGGGGACCCGTACACCGCATCGCCCGGAAAATAATCGATAGAAATCAAGTAAGAGGCAACATTGAATTGTTGGAAGGCCTATTTGATGACCATTTGGAAAGAGTGTTGACATCGATTGGTAAGTTAGACTATGTATTTATTGACGGGGATCATCAAGGATCCTCCTTGATCAGATATATTCGTCAGATATTGCCCTATTTACATGATGATTCTGTAATAGTGGTACACGATATATATTGGTCAGACGACATGCTGAAAGCCTGGAAAGAAATCATAGACTGGCCAGAAGTAAAGGCTTCATTAGACACCTATGAAATGGGAATTCTACTATTTAATCAATCCATACTGCATAAGCAGAATATCCGCCTTGTATCTACCTGGCTAAAGCCATGGAGACAGGGATTTTTTTCCTAGTGTGTCATTATTAAATAGGCATAGTTAAGGTGAAGTCATTTTGTATTTTAGCAAGGCATCAAAATCGAAGTGTAAGAGAGCTCCATGAGTTTTCTAAAACGCAGATAAAATGCAAAAGGACAAATCTTGGAGTGTGTCAATGTAGTAATTGCAACACGAGGGCCGAACTTACCGATCTGAACTCCTAAATCCAATGCGATTTTTATTGAAGACAAATTGATCCGTGGACGTTTCAAATTCCTGGATGTCCTCAAGTACGATCATATTAATATTAGCCCGCTCTTCTTTAGGTAAATTGGCTAACCGCAAATTTTGATTTTTGACAGCCTGATCTACTATAGTGCGAATCGTTCGGGCATTGCCAAAATATCGATCCCGATATTGATAGAGGAAAGACAGATACTGCCTAAGATGTTGTTGTGCATCCCCATCCAGGTTGTATCCATTTTCGTCCAACATTTTCTCAGCAATCTGATAAAGCTCTGCCACAGAATAATCATCAAATCGCAACACCTTGTCAAACCGGGATCTAAGACCTGGATTAGTTTTTAGGAAAGATTCCATATTGTCAGGATAGCCGGCTACAAATACAAAGAATGCACCCCGATGATCTTCCATTCGCTTCAAAATCGTCTGCACCACCTCATTGCCATAATCCGCTGAATTACCGTGGTTACCACTGGTCAACGCATACGCTTCGTCAATGAAAAGGACACCTCCCATAGCTTCATTAATCCGCTCTGTGGTCTTCAGAGCAGTCTGTCCCACAAATCCAGCCACCAGCCCCTGTCGATCCGTTTCGATCATGTGACCTCGTTCAAGGATACCCAGTGCCTTATAAATTTTCGTAAGAATACGAGCCACCGTAGTCTTACCTGTACCCGGGTTCCCAATAAACACGGTGTGGAGATTGAAGGTATTCAATACACTCTTACCCACCGACCGATAATAGGTCACCAGGTCTACCAGTTCCCGGATTTCTTTCTTAATAGGATTCATGCCTATCAGATGATCCAATTCAGCAAGGCTGGTCTCCAACAACTTCTTGTCAATCGGAATTTTGGGATGGAACTTGATCGGATTAAGATCAATTTTTTCGATATCGAGAGCCGTAACTGTTCGCAGTTTATCCAATGAGAGTTCATCCACATTGTTCTTTTTCATGATGCGGAGTCCCAGATTTATCTTGGCTTTTTCAATGAGGTCGAAAACAAATCGTGCATTGCCAAAGCTGCGATCCCGTCGTCGGAAAGCTTCTGTGATCAATTGGTCTACTTTCTTCTTGGCCGCATTTGTAAGCTTTATACCCTTTCTTTCACAAGCATATTGAGCAATTTCAGAAAGCTCCTGAGGCATGAAATCCTGAAAGTCATAAATCAGCTTGAATCGAGATTTCAATCCTGGATTTGAATTGAGGAAGTGATGCATTTCCTTAGGGTAGCCGGCGGCAATAATTGCCAAATCGCCCTCACCATTTGACATCTCCTTCATGAGGATTTCAATCACTTCACGACCAAAATCCTTGGTGTCATCATTGGTCCGCGCCAGTGCGTAAGCTTCATCAATAAAGAGGACACCTCCCCGGGCCTTCTCGATGGCTTCTTTTACCTTGGGTGCGGTCTGGCCGATGTACTCACCGACAAGATCCACCCGATCAACCTCGTGCACATGGCCGGAACTCAGAAGACCCATCTTCTTGTAGATGCGCCCCATCATACCGGCTACTGTTGTTTTGCCCGTGCCCGGATTGCCAATGAAGACTGAATGTATGTTGATGTCTTCTGACTCTTCAAAACCTCGCTCCCGCCTTAATTGCAGGAACTGAATGTATTGTGCATGGTCACGCACGCGGAGTTTTATTTCCTGGAGTCCCACCAGGGCATCCAGTTGTTCGAGCACATCCTCAAAAGTCTCGGAAAGATCCTCATCGGGTGCCAGTATGACGGGCTTTCTTTTATGAGGCAATATGACCGCGGGAATACCTATTTCATTCTCCTCCGCCACTTCAAATGGAATCACTGCAATCAGATGATCCATAAAAACCAACTCCAGGGAATAACTCCCGGGTCGCCAGGAACTCCTTACATTACTTCCCCAACCGGCCGTGATGGTGATATAGTCTTCATCTTGCTTGATGTTCTGTAACCTGACTACCTGTCCCTTCAATTCCCGGGCTCCGTTATAAAACTTGGCATAAAGCTCACATTGCCATTTGCGCGAATCATTCAGGTTTTTAAATACAAACTCACCATATACATATCGTGTCTCCTCTGAACTAAACTGCTTATAGTAGTTGCGCTCTTCCTCGGGAATATCATCAAATGGGCCTTCGTACAGACGGAGAGATTTCATTTCCAGGTATGGATTGCTTTCGACCGTAAAAGGTGTGCCTGCATCTTCTATATAGAAGTATTTGGTAGCTTCTTTTCGATCATCGATCCAGGCTTCCCAATAATAAGTGCCTTTCTTCCAGAATGAACCTTCATTCTTGTTGCCCCATCCTTCACGCAGGTACACCGTATGGTCATACTTACTTACTTTTTTATTTAGGGTCAGTTCACAAAGCTGCTTCCGTTTTCCTTTATCTACCGAAAAACATCGCAACTGGATATTGATATCCCAATCCTCTTCATCGAACAGCTTATTGTGAAAAGAAAGCTCAGCATATATGTAGGAGACCTCATAGCGATCAAATACCTGACGGTACTTTTTCTTATTGTCCGCCAGCCATTCGGTTGATGCATAGACCTTTAGTTCTTTGAATTTGTAAGGTCGATGTGATGCTCCTTCAGTTATATTCTCCAAAATTGAACTAAGACTTGTATGAGTAATTTAAGTGTTTTTTGTCTGAAATATTGTACAGATACCAAATATGGTACTATTCGGAAATGAACATATGTAAATATCCACTATTTGTACGAGGTGAACTTATAAAAAATTGTGTTGTTTAGATACAGGATTCAAGCTACTTTTGTGCCCTTCAAAACGAGATCGGGCACAACAATACGATTTAATGGCAAGAGTAAAATTTAATTTTGAGGATAAGAATATCTCTACGGTTGTCGTAGAGAATGTGGAGGCAGGTGAGTCTATCCTGGACGTTGCCGAAGACAATGATGTTCATCTCAATCACAATTGTGGAGGTGTATGTGCTTGCAGTACATGCCATGTCTATGTGGAAGCTGGAGAAGATTATTTGGAAGAAATTTCTGACAAGGAAGAGGATTTCATAGATCGGGCGATTAATCCCAGGCTTGAGTCAAGGTTGGGCTGTCAGTGCATCATCCTTGAAGATGATGCGGATGTCGAAATCACCATTCCTGATCAAAGCAGAATTATCGGACATGAGCATTAACATGCCGAATAACTAACGATCAACAACTAAAAGCAATTTTCATCCATGGGATTTGAAGACTTTGACGACCTTCCTATAAACTGGACTGATCACGAGGATATAGCCATGCAATTGTATGAGCGATTTGGTGATGAATTTGATGAAAGCAAGATTTATCGGATTCGATTCACAGACCTTCTGGAATGGATCCTTGAGATCCCAAGTTTCGAGGGAAAGCGGGAAGATAGTTCAGAGGGCCACCTGGAGCAGATACAGGCTAAGTGGGTCTATGAGTGGCGGGACAACAATCGATAGAAACTCTAAGTATAGACTGTGAATTATCTGGAACGATTTAGGACAATCCACACGTTCGTATTTGATATCGATGGCGTGTTTACTAATGGTATGGCACAGCTCATGCCTGATGGAACATTAATTCGGTCTTTCAGTATTCGCGATGGTTTCGCTATTCGCACAGCCATTCACAACGGATATCATGTGATCATCATTAGTGGGGGCACTACTCCAGGTGTGCAAAATCGGTTGGGATACCTGGGAGTGACCGACATATTCACAGGTGTAGAAGATAAGGAAAAGCAACTCCTGGAGATTTGCCATCAGCGAAGTATTCAGTTAGACGGTGTACTCTACATGGGAGATGATATACCCGATCTAAAGGCAATGCAAATTGTTGCTCTTCCATGCTGTCCAGCTGATGCCGTCGATGAGG
>JAUILM010000002.1 GCA_030432855.1 Bacteroidia bacterium | reverse complement strand
ACTACATCAAAGTATTCTAATACTCCTTCTGGTAGAAGTAATTCCCATGCTGATAAATCTCCCAATTCTTTTTGAAATGCAAATTAGACTTTTTGGAGATACCCCACAGGTTTTCGGATTGATCCAAAATCCACTAAATTTTAATTGCTCGATTGAGATCTCACTTATGGACTTGTTTAGCTAATTCCTGCATTTAACATATTAGTTTAATTAAAGCAGTCTTAAAATCAGTTCTCAATTCAAAACCGACTGGCTATTTTTATCATAATTCAAGATTTCAGAATACCTGATAATGAATAGATGTTGCAATATTTTATAAGTCAGGACATATGAACGTTAATTTTCATCATCTGATGTGGTTAAGAGATTCGTAAAAACTGTTAGTGAATTCATCTCTTAATATTTTACAAAGCTTATTTTCAATCCCTCATAATGAGTGCATTCCTCATCTTCAGGCTTGAAATGGAGGCAAACGAAAATGACACCCCAAACTTACGAATCTGGTAAGTTCATATTTTCAGCAGAATAAATATCCTTGTATTGCTAACAATCTTTTGATTCGACTGGGTATGGAAATATCCATTGTTATAACAGGCCGAATTAATCTGGGTTTACGATGAGAAAAGATAGACGTAGAAGAAACGATATGAAATTATTCAATTTACTGAACAAGACTAACAAGATGCTTTCATTGGCGTTGATGTTATTCATTTCCAACATTGCTATTGGTCAGACAGATGTAGACAATATCAATCGATCGGTGGTGGCACTAAATGCTGATGGTGGCATTTACATATCATGGGCGCTATTAACTACAGATCCAACAGATATCGGTTTTGACATTTATAGGATTACTGATCAAGGTTCGCCAACAAAATTGAATGACGGCTTGATAGTCAACTCAACGAACTATTTAGACGCAACAGCCAATACATCAGCATCCAACGAATACTATGTCGTTCCGGTACTTGATGGGCAAGATCAACCTGCATCGAAGACAGTTGCTACCTGGGATCAGGAATACCTGGAAGTTTCATTGAATATCCCAAGTGGTGGTACTACGCCGGATGGAAATGCCTACACCTACTCTGCCAATGATGCCAGTGTAGCTGATTTGGATGGTGATGGAGAGCTAGAAATCGTATTGAAATGGTCCCCATCCAATTCAAAAGATAACTCTCAAAGTGGCTACACAGGCCCTACAATTCTGGAGGGGTTAGAGTTTGACGGTACTAGCATGTGGAAGATTAATCTGGGAATTAACATCCGATCTGGTGCACACTACACCCAGTTTATGGTATATGATTTGGATGGAGATGGTATAGCTGAAGTAGCATGTAAAACAGCAGATGGTACTACGGACAATGCTGGAACAATTATCGGAGACGAAAATGCAGATTATCGAAATGGGAGTGGATACGTGCTTTCTGGCCCTGAGTTTTTAACTGTTTTTAGCGGACAAACGGGAAACATATTGCATACCATTAATTATAACCCTGCCAGAGGTGATGTGTCTGCATGGGGAGATAGCTATGGAAACAGAGTAGATAGATTCAACGCTGCAATAGCTTATTTTGACGGAGTACATCCATATCTCATGATGGCGAGAGGATATTACACACGAACAGTTTTGGTGGCCTACCGATTTGTAGGTGGTGAACTTGATCAAGAATGGATTTTTGATACGAAAATTAATGGCTTAAGTAATTATGAAGGACAGGGTAATCACCAGTTAAGTGTAGCTGATGTGGATGGAGATGGTAAAGATGAAATCATTTTCGGAGCAATGGTAGTTGATCATGATGGAAATGGGCTTTGGACCACTGGATTAGGGCATGGAGATGCTCTACACGTTACAGATTTGATTCCTGAAAGAGACGGCTTGGAAATTTTTGGACCTCATGAAGGTACACATAATCCGGGTGTTGCACTTAAAGATGGAAAATCAGGAGAGGTACTCTGGCAATCTGGAAATGCCGATGTAGGTAGAGCTGTAGCTGGTGATATTGATCCTAATAATTATGGAGCTGAGACCTGGTGGTATAGAGATCAGGTAAGAAGCGCAACTAACTTGGTAGTAACTAGCGGTAATCCATCAGTGAACTTTTTATGTTGGTGGGACGGAGATCTTAGCAGAGAGCTGATGGACAATATTTCAGTAAGAAAATGGAATTATCAGACACAAGAGCAAGAAGTATTGCTCGAGGCAACTGGATGTTCTTCAAATAACAGTACGAAATCGACGCCTGCATTACAGGCAGATATCTTAGGTGACTGGAGAGAAGAAGTAATGTGGAGATTAGAGGATAATTCAGCTCTGAGAATTTATACTACAAACATACCAACAGAATACAAGCTTGTCACCCTTATGCAGGATCGGCAATATAGGGAGGCTATAGCGTGGCAGAATGTAGGTTATAATCAGCCTCCACATCCAAGCTTTTATTTGGGTACGGGGATGTTTGATGACAAATCAACCATACCACCTTCACCTCCAAGTGATTTAACTCTGGAATGGGATACATCTGCAGTAGAATTAAGCTGGGTAATGAACTATGAGTCTGATTTTGATTCTTACATGATTTATCGTTCTGTGAGTACCAATGACAATTTCGAAGTTTTAGAGCAAGGCATCACGGATGCATTTTTCAGTGATGAGACCATCATCCTGGATAGTTCATATTATTATTATGTGGTTGCAAAAGATTTGGATGGTAATACATCTAGCCCATCCGATACTTTATTTGCACGACCAACAGCACGACCAGCTGCTCCGGTCTGGATTGTGGCAAGAGCAGGTAAAGATCAAACCATGGTTTTCTGGGAAGAATCAACTGCTAATGGAGTGGAAGGTTATAATGTCTATGCGTCAGAGACATCTGGTGAGGGTTTTGTAAAGCTGAATAGTGAATTACTCTCGTCTCCTGAGTTTAACCATACTGGTTTGAGTGAAACCAACACTTATTATTATGTAGCAACAGCGGTAGGTCAGGGAGAGTCTTTTTACTCTGAGGAGACTTCTGTAGTACCAGGAGAATACAAAACTGTACAGGCTGAGTCTGGAGTACTAAGCGAAGATGGAGGTTGGAAAGATTCTGATCATGAAGGGTATAATGGAACTGGTTTTGTGAATTTCAATTCTTCCGGAAGCCTTGAGTTAAAATATTTATATAACGATGAGCCCGCGGGACTTTATCGCGTAGTTTTTAGATATGCACTAGGTAATGATCCTCGTACAGGACAGATGACATTAAATGATTCTACTTTCAATTACACCATGCAGGGTACAGGAGGTTTTGCGGAGTGGTTGGATGATTCTATCACCCTGAACTTAAATCATGGATTCAATAATACCATAGTATTAACAGCTACAGGAGGTGATTATGCAAATCTGGATCAGGTAACTATTACAGATCAGAATATTAATCCAGAGCTATTTGACTGTAATGGAGTTTATAATGGTTCAGCCTTCGAAGATGATTGTGGAGTTTGTGTCTCTGGAAATACAGGTTATGATCCATGTAACATCAATATTGCTACGGAAGTACCAGTGCTGATAAAAGCCGAGCACTCTCAATTATGCCTTGGAGTCGGAGAGGACTTTGTAGAACAGCAGGAATGTGGGAGATCAGCACAGATGTGGCATTTGGAAAGTGGTAGTGCTACCGGAGCGTATAAGATAAAGAATTTGAGTAATGACTTGTACCTAAGTATGATCGGATCATATACGAATCTGGCAGATGAAGCTACCGAATGGAGGATAGAGGACTCTGAAGGCGTACATAGGTTAGTGGTATTTGATAATATCAACTCCGATTGTGCCATTCTGCGAAATAGCACTGAGTCAGGAGATCCTGTAAGAGTGATCGTTAGAAATAATACTTCATCAGCTCATTTGTTCTATTTCGAAGATGTGGTGTTGAGTGCTGATGATATTGAGGCCACTATTGATATTTATCCTAATCCAGTTAGCGATGGTATAATCAATGTAAGGAGTAAAAATGCTAGTGGGTCAACTTTAAAGGTAGTGGGAATTGATGGCCAATTGATTAAAACGGTAATAATCGGTAGTAATAGTCAGTCAATCAATTTGAAAGGTATTCGCCCAGGCCTGTATCTGATCAATTTTGAGCGAGAAGGAGAGATCATCGATCAGAAGAAAATCCTGATAAATAAATAAAGATCATATGTGTAAGAGAGGCTTCTTTAAGGGAAAATAGTTTAGGGAATATTTACCAATTTGAACCTCGTCAATAGGAGCTGCGACTTTTCGTAGCTCCTTTTTTTGTTGTTTATATCCAAAAACAGGCTCTGAGAGCGATATAATGGATTTTTGATTGTCTTACGAAAATTCAACCCTCTATGGTGAAAATACAGAACTATGTTAATTGGCGATTTTGATTACTTCATGCCTGGAAAATGATTCCAATTCATCAAAATGAAGATTTCTAAACTTAAAAACCTATGAAACAAAATCGACACAGATTATTGAATTGGCAAAGACCAATTCTTTTTGGACTAGCAATGATTTTCATTGTTGGGGTAAGAGCTCAAACATCTGGAAACTCATATTCTACAAATGCCAATGGAGCGGTGATTATTGAGGCCGAAGATTATACAACTTACACTTGATTACGCCTTGCGCTCTACATAAATATTATAAGGTGCTTCGAATCAAAAATAGGATTGTGAAAATTCATATTATTTGACGTTTTTTTGAACACCAGTTGCAGGAGTAGGAATGAAAAAATCTCAACCATTAATCAACTAATTTATTCATAAAATCCCCTTTCTATGGCTCTGGCATGGAAATACGAGAATGACACACTTATTCAACGAATCTGGGGAAATCAGTCCTATTAATATTAATCTAATATTGTATAGGAGATGTGTTCAATCGATTGCACCCTAGACATAACATCAAATCTGTGCCAGGGAAATCTTGAGAATAGTTAATCGAAGTAAATGTTTATACAACCTAAATAAATATGGGAAAATTGATGAATCTGAGAGCTTGTCTCACAGGGATACTGGTAGTTGTGTTCACTACCTTTTCCTTTGGACAAGAAAAAGTGGTCACTGGAACGGTGACAGATGCAGAAACAGGTGAAACATTGCCTGGTGCTACTGTAATGGAGGTAGGAACTTCTAATGGAGTTATTACAGACTTGGACGGTAATTATAAGTTAGCTGTAGGCGATGATGCTTCGTTGCAAATTTCATTCGTTGGATTTGCCGCATCCACCGTTAAAGTTGGTAACCAATCTATAATTGATGTTGCATTGGAAGCTGATATCGAGGCACTCGAAGAAGTAGTAGTTGTTGGATATGGTGTTCAGAAGAAAAGAGACGTGACGGGTGCCCTGGTTAGTATAGGTGCGGAAGAAATACAAGAACGGCCAGTGGTGAATGCTGTAGACGCCATGCAGGGAAAAGCTGCCGGTGTGGATATTACCACCAATAGACGACCGGGAGAAGTATCTAGCGTTAGAATCAGAGGTAACAAATCAATCGATAGATCACAACCTGTACTTTATGTAGTTGACGGTATAGTTCTTTTCGGAGATTTAAATGACATCAATCCAAATGACATCAAATCAATTGATATTCTTAAAGATGCTTCAGCTACGGCCATTTATGGTGCGAGAGGCGCGAACGGAGTAGTGTTAATAACCACAAAAAGCGGTAATAAAGGTGTAAGAATCAATTACAGTGGGACCACAAGTTTTGATAAGATCAATTCTTTGACAGAATGGGGAAGTGCCGGTAATGTTTTGGATCGTACGAGACAAGCATTTATCAATCACCCAAGTGACGCAGTATATCAACACAATTATCCTGATCCATTTGAGGATATCAGATTGTTTGGGAAAAATGATTACCACACAATACAAGCCATCAGAAATGGTTACGAATGGGAAGATCCAGGGACATACTCAATAGTAAAAATGAGATCGACCAATGATGCTGAAAGAGTTGCAGGATATCCCGCTTCAGTACCAGTATATAATCCAGACAATGTCACGGGATATGATTGGATGGATTTGCTTTCAAGAACCGGAGTGACACAAAACCATACGCTCTCAGTATCAGCGGGTGGTGATAACTCTAACCTTTATGCGTCTTTTGGTTTTTTAGATAACAAAGCAGCACAGATCAATCAGGGGTATTCTAGATATACGGCAAGAATCAATGGAGATATCAAACCGAAAGATTGGATTAAAATTGGATCTTCAATAACAGCTACATATTCAGAACAATTGTATGGTTCGGTATATCGCTCAGGTAGCGCAACAGGCCCTAAAGATATTTACGGTATTGGACAGGGAATGTACATCATGGCTCAACCTTACGATTCATTAGGAGAGTTAATTACGTTTCCAGGAAACAACTCAGGTTTGCCTGTTTTCAATCCATTGATAGATGTAAACAATACAGAAGACAAAAGAATAAGAGATTATTTCCAGGGTAACTTTTACGGTGAGATCAATTTTACCCCTTGGTTAAAGTATAGAGTCAATTTTGGAGCCGGTATTAAAAACTACCGTAGAGGTCAGTTTCAAGGTAGCGAATCCACCACACGACGTGGCGCAGATCAGCCAACTGCCTGGGCTTCCATGCAGACAAGTAAGAACTTCAGATGGATGGTAGAGAATATTCTTTATGTGGATAAAACAATAGATCAGCATAGTATTAAGGCTACTTTGCTGCAGTCTGCTCAGGATGATAAATATGAAACATTGTCTGGAACAAGCTCAGGGATACTAACTGATAATTATTTATGGTACGGTCTAGGCAACGGTACAATTTTCAATACTAGTTCATATTACTCAAGAAGAACTCTCGAGTCTTATATGGTCAGAGTGAATTATTCATTCAGAGATAAATATCTATTGACCGGGACAGTAAGATGGGATGGAGCTTCTGTATTGTCAAAGGGAAGTTCAAATAAATGGGATTACTTCCCATCTTTCAGCTTAGGGTGGAAAATGGAGGAAGAACCTTTCATGCAAAATATTCCAATCATCAGTCAATCCAAATTGAGAATTGGATACGGAGAGACAGGAAATCAGGGATCAGTTAGACCATATGAGTCGTCAGGTCAGTTAGTGCAATATGATTATATTTTCGGAGCAACACCAGCTGCTGGTTACATGCCAAGATCACAACCTAATGAGAATTTAACATGGGAAAGAGTTGCTCAAACAAATTTTGGTTGGGATTTCGGATTTTTACAAGACAGGATTACCGGTTCTGCTGAATATTATCAATCTCATATTACTAATTTGATCAGAACCTTACCTCTGCCTGCTACTACTGGATATCCTGAAATTACGGCCAACATAGCAGAGATTAGAAATACAGGGTTTGAGTTTTCTATTAATTCTGTGAATATTGATACTCGGGATTTTACATGGAAAACCTCCATGAACTTCGCTACAAACAATGAGAAAATAGATAAACTCATCCAGCCCGGTCAGGATCTTCCTGGTTCAAACTTATTCTTAGGTTATCCGGTAAGTATATACAGAACTTATGAGGTAGATGGATTGTGGCAAAATACAGAAGAGGATCTCGCCGAAATGGAAATTTGGGCAGATTCTAGTGGAATAAAGTATGCTCCTGGTCAATGGAAACCAGTAGACCAGAATGGTGACTACCGACTTACAGACGAAGATCGGGTGATTACAGGTACCACAAACCCGAAATGGACCGGAGGAATCACGAATACATTCATTTACAAGGGATTCACTCTAAGTGCATTCATCTATGCAAGAGTCGGACAAAAGTATTGGGCTGATTTGAGCCCTGGAGGTGTTTTTGGTAGTGGTTATGTAGGTAATGCGCCGAAGGCTTCCATAGACGAATACTGGTCAGAAGATAATCCAGATGCTCAATGGCCTGCATTAACAATCCAATCTGTGAATACAACAGCTCATTCTGGCACCAGAGTTAATGATGGTTCTTTTTTCATCGTAAGGAATATTTCATTGACATACAACTTTGATCAAAAGGTACTGAATACCTTAAAAGTCGGCAGTTTAGAAGTGTTTGGTCAAATTTTGAATCCGTTCATCTGGGGCGGAAATGTAGTCAAGGCAGGAATTAATCCAGATGACCTTAATGGTTGGCAACCACAAGGAGATAGAGTGCTTGGAGGTCTTAATAACAACAGGATTATTGAGCAAAGCTATGTTTTTGGTGTAAGGCTAGGTCTATAATTAAGATAAGAAGATGAAAAAGACATTAAAAGATATGAAAAGGATATTTGTAATTCTACTAGTCTTTGGTTTTGCTGCATGTAAACCTGAGTTTTTGGAGGAAGAGCCTATTTCTGTTGTTAATAATTTGTTTTATACCACACAAGATGGTTTAGAAGCTTTAGTTACAGCCAATTATCAGTTGCTGAGATTTAAGACTGATTATAACCACGGAAATAAATTATTCGCCGGAGGAAATGATATTGAAGTTTTTAACCAAAGTCCATATACGGCTGAACAATATCGAAGAGCTTCTGGCTTATACGATATTAGTAGTTGGGGGCCTACAGCCACTGATGACCAACATCAGGTCACACTTCAGATTCGTTTGTTATTAGGTGCTGTATCTGGTGGTTTTTCAGAAGGTGTTTACCCTTCGATCACAAGGTGTAATTTGTTCTTATATAATTATGAGAACTTTTTGACTGAAAGTGAGCAAGAGGGTTTAAAAACCCGAAAAGGTGAAATCCTATTCATGAGAGCATATGGTTACTATCTTGTGACGAATGTTTTAGGACCTGTGCCACTTATATTGGAAGCACCAAGATCGTATTCAGATATTAACTACTTTCCAAAGTCCTCTTTAGAGGATATTTACAAATCGATGATTAGTGATCTTAGAAATGCAGTGGAGATTTTAAATCCAGAAATTGCTGATCCTAATAGCGAGTTGGGAAGAATTACAAAACCGGCAGCCGCGCATTTGCTTGCTAAAATCTATTTGCATCGTGCTCAAGCCGCAGGATGGCAAGGTGCTGAAACACATCTGGATATGCTCTACAAAGGCAATGTACCTACAGATTTGGATTCGAGTATTTATTATGCATCAATGGTAATAGATCAAAAGTCTGGAGAAACTGCGTACGGAGGTTTAGCACCTAATTTTGGTGATCTTTGGGCTACACCAGCATATTCTCCTGGTACCACGAGTGTTTATTCAAGAGATCTTGTTAGTGAGATTATTTTGTCTGCACAATACGAAGGATCCCAGACATATAATGGTAGATATGTGAATCAGTTCCATAATATATTCAATCAAGATTTCACAGTTTTGGATGTAGGACTGGATAGGTCAGGAACACTTTTGCCGAGACCTTTTAGAGATATGAATCCTACGGACTGGGCATATGATATGTTTAATAACAGGGCTGCTGATTCAAGATTTTATAAGTCATTTTTCATGTCATATGAATCAAATAATGCGAGTGCTGCTAGATTAGACTGGACAGATGAGTCTGCTTACTTCTATAACAACTTTCTAAAAACTAAATATCCAAGCAGATATGGAGGAGAAGACGTAGTAGCTGGTACTAGCAAGATCGAGCAGGACCAAAGATGTCTTGGGTATATTGAAAACAGTAAAGATGAGCCTGTAGATTCACTCTGGCTGGCTAGTCAGCCATACTTGTTGTTGGCAAGATGGGTAGCTGGAAGTCCAAATGGAGAAGGTTACTTTAATTATGATGGTTCGGGCAATGTTACAGGATTAAAGGCTGGTATCACAATCGATCCAGATAACCCCGTGGTTACGGATGTATCTAACAGAACAGTTAGATACCGTATCGTTCCATCGGATCAGGCTACTGTACGTCGCTACAACACTGATGCTGAAGGTGCATCAGCTATCACCTTCCTTAGCTCTGGTAAGTTTTTTGATCCTAACAGAGGTCTGGGAACTGATGATAGAGGAGGAGGGTCAATAGACATTCCATTGATCCGATTGGCAGAGACTTACCTGATTAGAGCTGAAGCTCTAGGAAGAAGAGATGGACCAGCCGCAGCTATTCCTGATCTGAATGTGATCAGAAGAAGAGCAGCATATAAAGCAGGAGAAACAATTACAGACCTTGCGATTCTAGATCCAAGTGGAGTGGATATGGCTAATGTGGATAATTCGACATTGCAAATATTGAATGATACAGAAGCCGATAACCTGGTAGACGGATCTGAATGGCAGCAAGGTACTGCAAAAGCAGCCATGGAAAATTATCCTCCAACAGCCACTACTGAAATGGAAAGATTCATTCATTTCATTTACAATGAAAAGGCTAGAGAGCACATTTTCGAGGCAATCACTAATGAAGATCTTCACAATGCAGGAATATGGTACGAAAGGGTATACTATAGAGACCCTGTTGGAGCTCCAAGTGAATCCACCGGAACAGCTGATTTCCCTTTCCCTGTTGATCCGGAAGATGAGACTAATGGTCCTGGTGGAATTGGTGCAACAGGTTATGGTAGAGGTCAACTCGGTAAATATCACAATTTCAAAGCATGGCCACTTGATTTTCTTCAGTTGCTTACTGATGAAGAGGGTATTCCATATGGTGTAGATGAATTTAATGATTACCAGAATCCTGGTTATTAATATGATAAATTGAACTGACTATAAAGCCTTCATATTCTGAAGGCTTTACTCATTATAGTTCTTTTAGTTTTCCCTAAACAATAAACTTATGAAAAAGAATTACAGTCTGATTTGGTTAATCTTGATAGTATTGGTGATAAGCCACCCCGGACTTGCAAATAATACCGAGCGATTGTCACTTGATCGAAATGAAAAGACCCTGATTGCTCCTGAGGGCACGGATTACGTATGGTTTTTAAATGACCAATCAATTGAAGGTGACACCAGGTCTATCAAGATCAGTGAAAGCGGTACTTACAGTGTTGTATTTACAAATCTTTCAGGCAAAAAGGTTTCACTAAAAATGTCCTTAAATGTGGCGGCAGATGGGACCGTTTACAGGATTATTATGATTGGAGACTCAACTATGCAGGAATGGAATGCAGGCTATTACCCTCAGCAAGGATGGGGAGCAGTGATGCAACCATTTTTTGATGAAGCAAATGTGCAAGTCATCAATGAAGCAAGAAGTGGTAGGAGCTCCAAAAGTTATTATGAAGAATCTGATTGGTGGCCAAGGGTGAGAGAATTATTAGAAGAAGGTGATTTCGTATTGATTCAATTTGGAATCAATGATAGAAGTGTAGCAGGACCAGACAGGACTACAGATCCATATGGAAGTTCTGATACACCAGGGTCAACCAAGTATTATTTGAAAAAATATGTTGATGAATCAATTGCCCGAGGTGCTTACCCGATATTATGTACTACTATTCGTCGAGGAGATTTGGGTGGTTATGGCGCTTATGCACAGGCTTCCAGGGATTTAGCGGAGGAAGTATCCGTACCGCTGATAGATATTGACAGCCTTAATAAAATTGATTACGATGCGGTCGGCACTGAATATGCCACTGATTTTTGGCACAGTGATGTAGTGCACCCACAGGAAATGGGATGCAATAAAATTGGTCAAGCAGCAATTCATGGATTACAGTTATTGAGTGATGATCCAATGATTGCCAAATTGATTCCACATATTAAGCAGTTTCACACCATTACTACTACCACTAATTATCCAGATCAAGTGAGAATGACTAAAACTGATAGCTTTCCATCTGGTACCAAGGTTAACTATAAAGTTCTTTACGATAGTGAGGAATTAATTTTTGTTGGTTGGTTTGACGGTGATGGTAACAGACTATCGATCGACCCTTTATACAGATTCACCACAGGTGAAGAGTCTATGACATTAGAGGCTCGATTTGACGATGATTTTTCCAAGATAGATTGTAGTGGTTTTTATGAGGGAGGGGCTTCGATAGATGATTGTGGAGAATGTTCTGGTGGTTACACCGAGTTATTTCCATGTGAACATGATTTTCTGGAAGAAACGACTTACAAAATTCAAGCGGTTCATTCTGGCTTGTGTCTAGTTCCGGGTGAGAATTATTTAGAACAACAAGCGTGCGGCAGTGAAGACATCATGGAGTGGGAATTTGTAGCGACTGGTGATAATCATTACCTGATTAAAAATTTAGGCAATGATCAATATCTTTCCTATGCCGGATCTACTTCTATTTTGTCAGCTGAGCCACTAGACTGGAGATTAGAGAAAGATGGTGACTATTATCGGTTGGTTCCAAAAGATAATCTTTTATCAAATATTGCTGTTTCAGGAAAAAAGGAAACGGAAGGAGCTAAGATTTCAGTCATACGCAGAACTTCTGAGAGCGCGGCACATTTGTTTTCAATAGAGGACGCAGCAGGAGTTTTGGGAACAGAAGCCTTAAACTTACGGATTTTCCCCAATCCAGTGACGGATGATATTTTAAATATTGAGGCGGGAAAAGTAATAGTTGGAGCTCGGCTAGAATTGGTGACCATGGACGGACGAAAAGTTTATGAACAGAACATTTCTGCAGGAAAGCAGGAGATACTCTTAAATCAGGTAGACCCAGGTATGTATTTGATTAGAATTGTTGATGACAACAAAGCAGCATATCAAGACAGAATCATTGTCAAATGATCAAAAGGAATTTTTCATAAGTGTAGGAGGGGAGCTATATGGCTCCCTTTTTTTATTTGACCTTGGGTCCACAAATGATGATTCGACTTACATTTAATATGAATTCCATCAAGGGGTTTTATTCCCCGACCCTCTATGTCGAGAGACATTTTGTTTGCAAAGCAAACTCTGTCAAGTACCCAGATGGCTATGCGTCACGGGAGTTTATTAATACTGCTGATCAACCATAGATGTGAAAAAGGAAGCACTTTTAACAAGTGTGAGGTTTCTAAATATTAATGTTGTCTAGTAATGGATTTTTTCAAATCGGTTATTATGCACTGGTTCTACATAAGTGTAAATTATAATCGTGCTACAACTTTTCACACTGGTAGACAAAAAAACCTGTGAAGATTAATCCCCACAGGTTTATTGCATTTGTATGTTTAACACTTTCAGTTATTATCATTAGCACCCAATGCTATTTCTTGATGATCATCATTCCTTTGGATTGTCCTCCATTAGAGGTTTGCAAAATATAGCTTCCGGGCTTCAAGAGTTCGCCTATAGCACATTCATAGACACATTGACCTGTTTCAAGCGTTTGACCGGAAAGAGAAAGAATTCTATATTGTTGAGGATCTCTTGACCTCAAGGTAGCTGTATTGCTGAATGGATTAGAAGAAATGGTAATACCTTCCAATACCTCATCTGCACTTAAAGGATCAGGGAATTCAATCTCACATGTTGTAGCATATAAAGCTGGATCATATTTGATGAGTGCCATTCCAATGTTGATATCCGTCAGCAAATCAGGGAAAATAAACTTCACCTCATGGTTTTCCTTGGTTAAATTGAAATCGAATTGTTTCACAATTGGGCTTTCACCTGCAGGTTCTAATGTTATTCCTTCCTCAAATTTTCGATTATCCAAATATACATCCACAGTCTGCCCTGCCGCAGAGTTAGTGTATTTAAACCCAACTGTAAAGTCATCTTCTTTTCCGGCTCTCATGGTGTAGGTGACAGTGTCAGTCTGTCCAGAGTTCAGTTGATAGTAACTTATGGATTTTCCAAACTCAGTTTTGGTTACCAATGAACCGTTTGTAGAGCAAGCCCTATTTACCACGTCCACACATTCTTCAAAATTCAAAACAGAATCAATACATACATTACAAGCGTCAAAATAACCAGAACCTCCTTCGTTGCCCATGCAGTCTATAGTTATTGCTTTGTAGGTCACCTCATTTGCCGGACTGGTATATTCATAATGTCTGTCCGATGTAATAATGTTGCCATCCCCATCTTCCCATCTTACAAAGCTATTGCCCAAATTGATTGTGGTTTTAATCGTTACATGTGCTCCTTCAGGCAAATTAATCGGGTAGGTGACTTCTCCGGCTTTTGGATTGTCCAGATAGATATTGTTAAGGAATCTTTCCTTGGCAGCATTTTGCAAGAAAACCAGATCTTCATCTTCACTGTCATCCAGACTTTCCAAACCATCGATTATGAGAGTGGCCATATTCAATGCACCCATTTCTTGAAAATGTGTCCAGAAGTCTGAATAGCCATCAGGATAGTTGGGGTATTCACCCGGCTCCAATCCCATAAACATATAATACTTAGCATGTTCTACACCAACCTTTTGGTTTAGTGCCCATGATAATAAATTGAGATCTATGAAATGTACATCGAGTTCTGTAGCTACATCAAGCATAGCACCTCTATAGTCACTACCGGATTCTGTAAAGACATTTCGACCGTTCATAGTCATTGGACTGATTAGTATGGGAATCGCACCTTTTGCTCGTGATTCATTGACGTATAGTTTTAAATAGTCCTTGTAGTCTTCAGGTGGGGTGTACCTTTCCTCTTTGCTGTAATCCCGATCATTGTGACCCCACTGGATAAATACGAAATCTCCTGTCTTCAAAGCATTTTTGACTGGAGTCCAGCGATCTTGCTCCCAAAAACTTCTGGAGCTTCTACCACCTATAGCATAGTTAATCACTTCCAATTGTGACTCATCGAAAAAGAGTTGGATTACCTGACCCCATCCAGTGAACGGGTAATCTGAATCTCTGTAGGTCTGAACTGTTGAATCTCCTATTACGTGAATCGTTCTGATCCCATCAGCTGTTACAGCAACTTTAATTTTCAATGATTCCTTCTCACCGGTATTTGATTCATATCTCACTTCGTATGTTCCAGACTGTTCTACTGAGATGTTTTTATCATGCTCATTCATCAGCAATTCGTCATTCAAATACCATTCATAAGAGTCGCCCTCAGGGGCAATCAGTTCTTTTCGATTCTCGGATATTTCAATTGTATTACCGGAACTAAAAGCCAGGCTTGATAGCATCAATATGAATACAATTGGCAATAAAGGTTTGATGATTGTAATTTTGAATAGGGATGTCATAATTGTAATAAAAAACTAAGATTGTGGATTGCCAAAATCAGGCAATTGTTGAATTTCGTTCTGGAATTTAACCTGAACCAAAATTAAGCAATACACCTTCTTCATTTTATCATTATTCGTATTTGAGGTGTGCCAAAATCATATTCAATCAAACTAAGCCTTCGATCATTCTTTCATTTGAAAACATCTTATCAATTTCGATAGTAAATCGGTTTTGTATAATTGACAAAATAAAAATTCCATAGATCACAATTGTCTCAGGGTTTTACAGTGTTGAATAAAAAAAAGTCTTTAGAAAAGAGAATCAATAACCTTACTTGCTCAAAGGGCTCATGCCTAATTAGGTTTTTTGTTTCAATCGTGTGCTCTTTCTATGGTTATGCGGTTGATGCCCAACCCGAATATCCCCTCGAGGGATTGGATTTATCCGGTGATGTAGCCACTTATTTTGATGAGCATTTAGGCTTGGATAATACACTGGTGACACTGGGAGTTTACAAAGAAAATGAAACAGTATTAGGAGAGGGGCATCCAAATTTTTTAAGCAAGTATTGGCAATCTGGAACGATTTTCTACAGGGGTCAGCAATATCAATCGTTGAACTTGATTTATAATGTAGCCGATGACCAATTGATCATACAGCATCCAAATGTCAAGTACTCAGATCAGGCGATTTTAATCAATCAGGATCAGGTGGAATGGTTTGAAATAGACGGTCATTACTTTCGCAACTATCGCGATTTTAACTCCCCGGGATTTTATGAAGTTATATTTTCATCTGACAGCTTCGAGTTACTGGTCAAGAGACAAAAAGTAAGCTCCTTCAAATCAAGTGAAATTTACTTTCAATCTGAAGATCAATACTATCTCTCGCGAGATACTGATTTGATACCTGCCCGGAAAGTTTCACGATTCTGGAAAAGTGACGATCGATTTAAACAAGAGCTTAAAATCTATGTAAGAGAAAATAAAATACCTTCAGCTTTAAAAAAATGCTCTATTCAGGAGTTGATGGCATTTTCAGATTATTACAACAAACTATTATTATCTAAGGAGGTGAAAGGTGAATAAAGTAATAGTAATCTTTGCCTTTACATTAACTGCATTTCATTTTCTATTCGCTCAGGAAGAAAAATTTTCTCTTTCTTTTACAAATGCACCACTCATCGAAGTGATAAATGAGATTGAGAGTAAGCAAAATATACGGTTTTACTTTATTCAGGATGATATCGATTCCATATATGTGACCGCTGAGGTGAATGATGCGACCTTGGAAGAGGCATTAAAATCAACGCTTGGTAATACACCTATATACTTTTATCAAAGAAACGATGAGGTATATCTTTCGAAAAATGTGTGGGTAATTGATGATTTGAATATTACAAAATCAACTGAGAACACGGAGGAAACTATAGAGCAAGGAATGGTTTTTTCTCGGGAGTTTCTCGATGTAGGAGATCCAACAGGCGATTTGGAAAAAGTGCTAATAGAGATCGGCCATAGGAAAGAGTCTGTCCCGGGGAGTACATCCACTATAGCAGGATACATCAAAGAAGCTAAAACAGGTGAACCAATACTTGGAGCCTTGATTTACAAGGATGATTTTAGTGCTTCAGCCACTTCAGATATTTCAGGTTTTTACTCTATGACTTTGCCACCAGGGCCACACAAAATCAATATTCAATATAGTGGAATGAAGTCTGCCAAAAGAAACATCCTATTGTTTTCTGACGGGCGGTTAGATGTGGAGATGCTTGAGGATGTAATTACTCTTGATGAAGTCTATGTGCAGTCAGATCGAGCTGAAAACGTGAAAACAGCCGTAATGGGAGTAAGTAAAATCAATGTTGCTGAAACCAGAAATGTGCCTTTAGTCCTTGGGGAGCGCGATGTATTGAAACTGGCTACTACCATGGCAGGAATTCAGACTATTGGAGAAGGATCTTCTGGATTCAACGTAAGGGGAGGTAAATCTGATCAAAACCTGATAATGCTTAATGAAGTGCCGGTATACAATGCCACTCATTTTATGGGTTTTTTCACTTCTTTTAATTCTGATGCTCTCAAAGGAATGGATGTTTATAAAAGTAACATCCCTGCAAACTATGGCGGAAGACTTTCTTCTGTTTTTGATATTTCGATAAAAAAGGCAAGTCAAACAGAATTTCATGGAGTGGGAGGTATATCACCAATCACCTCCAAGGTTACCCTGGAGGTTCCAATCATTGAAAATAAATCTGGTTTATTATTCTCAGGAAGAACTACCTATTCAAACTGGGTAATGAAGAATGTGAAGAATGCTACTTTTCAGCAGAATCGAATTTCTTCACAGGACATGATCATAAGATATGATCATGAGCTAAGTGAAAAAGATGACCTGCAGCTCACTGGATATTATAGTAGAGATAAATATCGGCTCAAGTCGGATTCACTGTTCTCTTTTAGTGATTTTTCCTTTGCCAACTTTCACAGTAAAGCAGATTGGACCCATGAATTCAACAAAGACTTAATTGGAAATTTTGGGATCTGGTTTTCAAAATATGGATATGATCTGGAATTCAGTGAGTCTGAACCCAATAGCTTTTTACAGGATTTTGGTATTCGTGAGATGAACGTGAAAACGGGATTCAATAAGTATGTAGGCAATAAGCATCAGCTCGCATTTGGTGCGGGCAATAAGTTTTATAATATCAACCCTGGAACAGTTTCTCCATTGTTTGAGGAATCAACTGTTGTACCTATTAAAATACAGGAGGAACGAGCTACAGAGGGATACCTATACTTTACTGATAGTTACGAAATCAATGAGCAGTTGCTGCTTGATATTGGTGGACGCTATTCCTTTTTCACTGCTCTGGGGCCTTGGGTTTCATATCAGTATCAAAACGGACTGCCGAAAAACCCTGACAGCCGAACGGATACTGTCAACTTTGCTAAAGGTGACTGGGTGCAGTTTTACAGTGGTCTAGAGCCCAGATTTTCAGCGAGGTTTATGTTGAGTAAATTGACTTCAATAAAAGCCAGCTATAACAGAAGCAGACAATACTTACATACACTTTCTAATTCTGCTTCTTTGTCACCAACAGACATTTGGAGGGTATCTACTAAAAATATTTTACCTCAGGTTGCTGATCAGGTGTCAGTAGGAATGTACAGTAGTTTATTAGGAAACAAACTAGACGTTTCTATTGAAGCTTACTATAAATGGCTTCAAAACCTCATGGACTTCAAAGTGGGAGCTGACTTCTTACTCAACCCGAGTGTGGAAACTGCCATTTTGCAAGGCCCGGGTAAATCTTATGGGTTGGAGTTTTCATTAAAGAAATCTGGTAGGCTCAACGGCTGGATTAACTATACCTATTCCAGGACTTTCATTAAACTAAATGGCACATTCAATGTGGAAAAAGTGAATGATGGTCAGTTTTTTCCTACCAACTTCGATAAGCCTCATGTTATCAATGCGGTGCTCAATTGGAAGATTACCAACCGTTTGAGTTTGTCCTACAATTTTAATTATAGTACCGGAAGACCGGTGACATTTCCTAATGGCACCTATTCATTCAAAGGAGTTTCAATGATTAGTTATTCTGATCGCAATGCCTATCGGATACCGGATTATATGAGGATGGACATTGGAATAAATCTGGAAGAAGGGTACTACAAACTCAAAAAAATACACACATATTGGTCGTTTTCTATATATAACCTCACGGGAAGGGATAATCCATATTCTGTATTCTATAATGTTGAAGGGCAGGATGTCAATGGTTATAAGTTGGTTGTTTTTGGGGATCCTATTCCTACCATAACATATAATTTCAATTTCTAATGGCAGTAAATAAGATAAATATTGCCACGATACTGATCCTTTACTTGATATCAGGATGTGTAGAGCCATACGAAGCAGAGAATCTGGATTATGAACAATTTTTAGTTGTCGAGGGATTGATTACAGACGAACCGGGTCCTTACACCGTACAGTTGAGCTATACTATTCCTGTAGATACTTTTTATTTCGATGGTATCAGCGATGCTGAGGTTTGGGTAACAGATAATCATGGGAATCGCGAAGATTTCACAGAGACCCAAAATGGTGTGTATGAATCCTCCGATGCATTTAGAGGGGTAGCCGGGGACTTCTATCAGCTTCATATCAAAACCATAGACGGTAATGAGTTTGAGTCTGAAGTTCAACAACTCATAAAATCCCCGGAGATATCCAATATTTACTCCTCATATCTCGAAAAGGCAAGTAGCAGCACTGATGAAGTGTTTAGAGGATTACAGTTTTTCATTGATGTAGACGAACTGACAGAGGAGGCATCACAGTTCAGGTATGAGTGGTCAGATACTTACCAGGTCATACCAGATTTCCCTACGGCCTTTGAAATCGGGCCCGATACCTTTGATGTGATGCTCAGAGAAGTTGATATTGCTACATGCTATAGGACAAGATTTTCTTCAGGTTTAATTCTAGCTAATTCTACTAATCTGGAGGCCGGACTAAAAGAGGCTGCGATCAATTTTGTAGATGTGGAAACCAATGTTTTGCGAAACCGATATTCATTGTTGGTGAGGCAGTATACATTGACACCAGAGGCTTACAGCTATTATAGAAAAGTAAAAGAAATGCAGGATGGTTCGGGTTCGCTATTCGACCAACAGCAAGGACAGATTATCGGGAATTTGTATCATATCAATGATCCTGATTTTCAGGTTCTTGGATATTTTGAAGTAGCTGGTGTCTCTCAAAAACGAGCTTTTTTCAAAAACCGGGAATTTGATTCCAGAGTCAGGGTATCTGGCACCTTAAATTGTACTGAGGATGATATCATAGATCAGGATTATGTCCTAGCAGTCGGTAATCCCACAGCTTCCAATTATGCAGAATATACTATTTGGGATTTTTTGGTCAACAATCCAGAATTGTATTTGAGTGCACCATACAATATCATCTCATATGATCCGATAATGGGGACAATGACAGCTGCACCTTATGATTGCACAGCTTGTGATCATCATGCGAGCATAGAAGAACCTGACTTTTGGCCTGAAAAATTTTATTGACCATGAAGAAAGTCTTAATCATTTTATTTTTAGGTCCACTTTATTGCTTTTCGCAATCTTCCGACTTTAAAGAAGAAGTTTACATTCATTTAAATGCTACAACGCTGATTGCTGGAGAGACATTGCTGTATTCTGCTTTCTGCAATAGCGAAACGACAGGTCAGCCATCACTTGCCAGTAAGCTATTATATGTGGAGTTGGTAGGGGAGGATGGACCGGTCTTTCAACAAAAAATCATGCTCGATAAGGGAAGGGGTTACGGGGATTTCTTTATTTCCTCCACGCTGAAAACGGGGACTTATCAGCTGATTGCCTATACCAATTGGATGAGGAACTTTAATGACTACTTTCAGTCGCCAGTGGTGATTGTCAACCCTTTTGAGTCGTACAAATCTTCAGAAAAATCCGACAAATTGACCATGAAGCTTTTTGAAAGTGATACTTCGCAGTTGGCAGTCGGGATTCCTTGTGAGTTACCATACCGTATTTTGGGAGCAGATCGACAGCTATTGAGAGGTAAAGTAGTTGACCAAGATGGTGAATTACATGCATTTGAGATCAGCGAAGATGGATTAGGCTTGTTGTCATTTACACCAAGATCCGAGGGAGCACTTAAGGCCATTTTGGAAGATACTTCTGGTAATTTTCACTTCGTCCAGCTACCAAAAGTTGAAAAGTATGGAGAATATTTCTCTATCACGGAAGCTGGCGGTTTTCTTAGAGTTGATTGCCAATCAACCTTACCAGAAAGACAAACCTATCTTGTAAATGTTTGGAATCGCTCCGAATTGATAACACAGAAAAGAATACTTGCGGGGGAATATTTTCATTTACCAAAGTCTGATTTTGATGATAAGGTTTTATCCTTTGTTTTCCTTACTGAAGAAGGTGACACTGCGAGTGTAAAAAATCACCTTCCAAAATCAAAAAAACCACCTATTTCAGAAACTGGTATCACTTTTGGGCAAAGGAAATTAGCAACTATTCCATTGGATCTCGACACTGGCAGATATAGTATTTCTATCAGAAAATACCGTAAGGAATTGGATTCTTATCGAATTCCAACAACCGATCTTGCTAAATATCAATTGCTGAGAGCAGATCCCGGACTTATATTTCATGCGGGAAATGTACTCTCTCTACCCAATGCAGGAGTTTTTACTAATACTTTCAATCCGAAATTGACACCTGATCACGTCAAGTATTTACCAGAATATCGGGGCGAATTGATCAGCGGAAAAGCACTGGATACTGCCGGAAATGGAATTGACTCTAAAAATGCCTTCATCTCATTTGTAGGTGAAAAGCCACAATTACAAATTTCTACTACGGATAACAATGGTTATTTTACTTTATTGATAGACCCGGTTTTTCAAATAAAACAAGCTTTCTTAGGATTGCTGGATTATCAAGATCCTTATGAAATTGAATTAGACTCTAAATTCCTCTTAAACTATCCAACGTTTCATTACACTGCTCCAAAATTGGACTCTGTTCAGATTATGGCTCTGGCAGAGAGAAGTATCAATGTTCAGTTAGAGAATCTTTATTATTCGCAGAAACAGGATAGTATTTTGGTCCCAAATCCATTGATTACTGAATTCAGTTTTGATAAGTCATACATTTTAGATCATTATACCCGCTTTGAAAACATCGATGTTGCGTTTACAGAATTGATACCCATGGTTAACTATAGAAAAGACAGAAAACCGGCATTTGGGTTCATGATGAGTAAATCAAATCCTTTGTTTGATCAGAAACCACTAGTTCTATTGGATGGTCTGCCCGTAGATGGATCACTATTGAGAGATTACAATTTGAATTATGTTTCGATGATAAGTTTGGTCAACAATCGACAATATATTGGTTCTGCAATATTTGATGGGGTTGTGTCATTAGAAACATTCAATCATGATTTAGCAGGGTTTGGCTTTAAAGAAGAGGTCATAAAATTTGAATACTTAGATGTTTCCCCGCTCAAGAAATACTATCACCCCAAACATCAATCTGACTTTTCCAGAATCCCTGATAACCGGGAGCAATTATTGTGGATTCCTACTTTTGAATCTTGCGGTCAGCAAGAGCTTAATTTTTATACTTCGAGCGTGACCGGGATCTTTCAGTTGTCCATCGAAGGTTTCACATTGGAAGGAAAACCTATCTCTATCAATAAGGTTTTTCAGGTCGATTGATAAGAATTCATCAATTCTAGTTTTCAAAATCACACCATCGACATCCTGAAAATTCATTTTTCTGACTGAATTAAAGCCCTTTTTTTACTAAGAAAACGTCGAAAATGAGCCGTGCAATCGATTTACGAAATTGACACACCTTTATTACGGGTTTATGAATAAGCACAGGGGTAACATTTTCATAATATTATGCTCCTAAACTTTTAGATGTTGAAAACAATAAATTTTTAATGATTATGAGAAACTTCGACTTTAAGTCCTCAGGGCGGGGACTGGTAACGAGAATGCTTATAGCGCTGCTTTTTATGGCAGGGTCATGGCAGGTCTCGATGGCACAATCATTTATGCAATCCGATGATGGATTGGTGGTGATTTCTGCTGAAAGCTATGATTCTATCAGAGGTGGTTCGAAAGGAGATGCATGGGCAGACTCTACCACATTTGATGGATATTTCGGTAGTGGTTACATGCAAGGAAACATGGATGGTGTATATGCTGATGGCGCAGATGCTGCAGCTAATGCTCCTGCCTTGTCTTACTATGTAAACTTTACACAGACGGGTACTCATTACATATGGGCACACAAATATTTTATTGATGGTAGTAATGACTCTTATTGGTATGGAGTGAATGGTACGTCAATTGCACGTATTCAGAGTGGTACTACTGGAGTGTGGGAATGGAAAAAAGGAGATGCATCTTTCGAAATCGCTGAAGCGGGAGTAGATACCATTTCTATTTACCTGAGAGAAAGAGGTGCGATCATTGATCATATCATCATTACTACTGATGATACATTTGATCCTTCTGCAGATGCTTCATGGATGCATAAAAACCTTCCAGTTGCCGGAGAGTATTACATCAATCAGTCAAATTTAGGTTTGGTTCTTTCTGCTGATGGTGATCAGCCTATTTCTGGAGAAAAGGCTGCAACTGATGATCAGATTTTTACAGCAGAAGCTGTAGCAGGAAAGCCAGAAGTATATTATTTCAAAAACAAGGCAGGAAGCTACCTAAGCAAAAGAGGTGACGGTACAAACTGGAATACTGCTTTCTTTACTGTGGCTGATACCCTTGCAGAGTGGGTAGTAAAAGGCGATATGTCTAGTTTCTCATTACAAAACTGGAACAACCTAACATACATCAGAGAAGATAGAAGCTACCTACAAGGTGGTGGAGCTGCTGGCGAGTCTTTCTACACGGACAAGACTGACCCAGGTACAAACGGTGTTTATAATTTGGAATCTGTTGTAGTAGATAATCCATTCATTCCGGCTTTACCGGGAGTAACTAACTTGGTTCCAGATCCTGAATGTACAAATGTTGATTTATTCGGTGGTTGGGGACTTAAAAGTGTAGTTACAGATGAAGCATTTAGTGGAGGAACTTCCATCAAATTAACTTGTACTGTAGATGCCTCATGTGGTTATCCTGATGCTGGTGCTGCATTGGATGTGCCGTTTACATATAAGGCTAATACAACATACAGACTTGTTGCAATGGTGAAAACTGTTGGAGGAAGTATAGGATTCCTGGCTAATGGTTCAGATCCTAACTTCGGTTTCGCTGTTGATACTGAAGGAGAGTGGATGATGGTTGATACCACATTTACTACTGGGGCAAATGCCGGAACTAACTTCTTTAGCTTTAACACATGTGATTTCGGTTCTGATGCTGAAGAAACTTACATTGATAACTATCAATTCTATGAGTTGCCAGTTCGAAATGTAATTTTCGTTACTAAGAGTGAAGAGGCAATTGATACACTTGCTATTCAAGCAATTGATGCACACGCTGGATTCAGTGTAACTCCATATTATCCTGCAGGTGGTGCTGGAGTGATTACAGATGCTGATTTGGATGCACTAAATGCTGGTGATGTAGTGATCATGGGACGAAACATCGGTAGTTCAGATGTTGGAGCTTCTATGGCTGCATGGGATAAAGTTACCGCTCCAGTTCTTTCAATGAACTTGTGGGGAATGAGAAACAACCGTGCAATGTGGATAGATAATGGCGGTGCCACTAATGTAACAGATATGGATACCGTTCTTCAGGCTACTGTTGTGAATGATGACCCAATTTTGGGTGGAATGACTGGAACATTTGATCTGTGGTCTGGAGCATTTAGTTCTTTCGTAGCGGACGGTGATGACACTGACCATGGAAATGGACAGTTGATCTTGGAAGCTGTTGATGGTACTCCATTGCTAGTAAGATGGGATGCAGGAGTAGAGTTCTACCCTGGTGCAGCACATAGTGCAATGGGAATCAGAACTTTCATAGGAAATGGTAATGATGATACCAATGTTAATTATTTCGGTTTCACTGAAGAAGGTAAGAAAGTTTTCTTCAATGAGTTGGAAAGAATGGCAGCTATTGGTAGCATGAGTGAAATGCCAGCCAAGGATGTGTTATTTGTAACTAAGAGCGATGTAGCTATTGATACTTTGGCTATTCAGGCGATTGATGCAAACCCTGGATTTAATGTAATTCCTTTCTACCCTGCAAGTGGTGATGGTACTTTAGCGCAAGCAGATGTAGATGCTATACACGCTGCAAACCCGGATGTAGTCATCATGGGACGTAACATTGGAAGTTCACAAGTGGGTAATGCAATGGCAGAATGGGATAAAATCTTTGCTCCTGTGCTTTCCATGAACCTTTGGGGAATGAGAAGCAACAGAGCCATGTGGATTGATAATGCCAGTGCCGTAAATGTTACCGAGCCAAGAGATACTGTTCTTCAGGCTACTTTGGTTGGAACTGATGATATTTTCGGCAGTCTTTCAGGTACACTTAACTTCTGGAATGGACCATTCAGTGCATTCGGTCCTGATGGAGATGACACTGATCATGGAAATGGTACATTGTTGGCTTCTGCTGCTGATGGTACTCCTTTGATGGTTAGATGGGATGCAGAAACTGAATTCTACCCAGGTGCTGGCCACAGTGCAAAAGGTATTCGTACCTTCATAGGTAATGGTAACGATCAGGATTCTATCGTTTATTTTGGATTTACTGACGAAGGAGCATCTATATTCTTTAATGAATTAGAAAGAATGTCAATGGTAGCATGGGAAGTTCCTAGTGATGATGATGATGGAGATGGAGTACCAAACGATGATGATGTTTGTCCGGGAGAAGATGACAATCTGGATGCTGATAGCGATGGAGTGCCTGATGGATGTGATATGTGTGAAGGTTCTGATGATTCTTTAGATGCAGATAGCGATGGTATTCCTGACGGATGTGATGTTTGTGCAGAAGGTGATGATACAGCTGATGCAGACGAAGATGGTGTGCCAGATGCTTGTGATCTATGTGCTGCAGGACCAGATAATATCGATGTAGATAAAGACGGAATTCCTGATGCTTGTGATGATGATCTTCCTGAACTGAAGACCATTGCTTTCATTGGAGCATACGAGGACATTGCTTCTTATGATAAGACCCTACATGATAGTCTTGCTCAGTATGTGAAAGTTCACTACATCCCTTCAGGAATATTCAATGCGGCATCTTACGATTCATTGTATACTGAAGAAACACTTCCAAGTGGAAATATTGGACTTGGACTTGAAGGAATTTTCATAGGAGAGTCAATTGGTAGTGGAGATATGATCAATTTTGGTCCTGCAAGGGACGCATTCCCAGTGCCTAGTATCAGTTTCGAGGCAGGAACATATACTAACTCTTGGGGAGACGAAGGGTTCATGCAGGACAATTCTGCAGGTATATGGGGATACGGTGGAGCCAACGAAGAAGCTGTAGACTTGCAGTGGAAAATCGTTGATCCATTCCACGAATCGGTAATTGACCTTGGATGGCAGCAAGATCAGATAGTTACCTGGTCTGATGCAACCCCAGAAAGAGGTATACCTTACTTGCATGGTTTCAATACTACTGTAAATGTAATTGCCGTAGGTGCCAGAGAATCTGGAGCAACTGCAGC
>JAUILM010000540.1 GCA_030432855.1 Bacteroidia bacterium | reverse complement strand
AGCTGCATGAAGAAAAAGATGGGGTTCCGGTTTCCACTTACCAATTGTATAGGCACTAAAGATGTCACCATTGAAGAAGTCACTCAGTCCGGTAGTGATCAGGTTCTGGCGAACAATGTCTTCAGGGCCATTGGAGGCTACACAACGATCAAACTGAAGAGATTCCAGTACGGATCTGACACCCTCTATGGGTTGTAACTTTTGAGCAAATACGATGCGTTGACGCTTCCGTTGCATCTCTACAAAATTAGCAGGCAGACGTGTTTGATAGGTTTGTTCCACATATTCCATACACAGCGCCAGGGAGGTGCCAGGGAAGTGTTCCCAGGCTTCTTCCTCAGTCAGAGGTATTCCCAGGTCTTGCACTGCCTCAATAAATACTTCATTGGCAATGCCTTCACTATCAACCAGTGTACCATCACAGTCAAATATGATGAGTGTTTTATTCATGAATCTCTATCTATTGGTTTATTCTGAAAACTTCTACCTGGCGTGGGGAGTAGGATAAGAGCTCCACAATATCTGGCTTATCCCTGACGTGCACTTCAAATGTATTTTTATCAGTGCCGGGTTGAGCAACTAAGGTAAACTGTGAGGCTTGTATTTCATCAAACTTACTTAAACCCACAGTACATCGAATGAGTGCTTCATCGGGGAAGACCTGAACTTTACCCACTAACGAATCCGGTAATGTGATGGGAACGTAGATTTCTTTCTCCGTGATTTGCTCTATGGAAGTCACCAGATCAATGGATGCTGTGTCAAATGTAATTCCGTTTTCAGTAGGCTGTAATGCTATGTGTATTCGGGTATCTGCATTCAGAGGCTCTCCCTCATACTCCACATACCATTGTGTGACTCCGGCTATCGTTTCAGATGGACCAAAAATCGTAACGCTATCCGGCTCAAACCAGGGAGTTTCGCGCATTTGATGTTGTCCATCCAGGGGTAGTGGTCCTGCCAGCACAACCGGGATTTTCTTCTTTGCTTTCTCAACCAGCCGAAAGGATAACTGCTCTGGCGTAATACTGCGGATCTCAATTTGATCGGTAACCTGATCACGCAAGTGATTGGCCAGCGCCAGACGACTACTGATGTTTTGCTGCAGATATTCTCCAGTATTAATCACTAGTGTATCTTCACTTCGACTGAGTGCCATGCGCAAAAAAGCCCAACCTTTAGCCCGGAGCTCGGTACTCAATCGATCGGAGGGAAGTTGCTGCGTGGTGAGGTGTTCTGGAATCTCATATCGAACTGCAAAGTCATATTCATCCAAATACTCTTTGCTCATTTTGGTCAGAAACCAGGCTATGAAAGATATAGCCAAACAGATACTAATACCTACACGATCGGAAGGAACAAATGAATTTCTTCTATTTCCTGATGGGAGGGACATTATCCTTCTTTCTGGAAGGAGTCTGTCATTTCTTTAGAAATGGCTGATTTCGCAACCCTGATAAACACTTTCTGATCTACTTGCAGGGTGACAATATCTCCCTCTATTTTGTTGATTTTTCCCAGCAGACCACTTCCGGTCACCACATTGTCTCCTTTTGCCAGATTGCTTACGAAAGTATTCTGCTCCTTTTGCTTTTTCTGTTGGGGACGCATCATGAAAAAGTAGAATACCAATAAGATACCAATCAATGGCAAGAAACTGATGATTGGATTGGGTTGTGACTGCAGGACTAGTATTTCAAACATGAATCGTGTAATTAATAATTATATCCAAAAATAGCATTTGCGCGCTAGTTCTTATATCTCGAAGTCACTGAATATGAAAGTAGCTTTATTTAATGTCTTCTACATATCCCTCCAACCTGAGTATTTGGATGGATGGTGTGGTGTTAGTCCAAACCTTGATTTCCTTTTCTTGTTCACCGATCCATCCTTCTGTATTGAATTTTACATTGATTGTAGTTTTTTCACCGGGCTGAATGACATCTTGTCCCACGATAGAAGTGGTACATCCACAGGTGTTTTCCACCTCGGAGATGATCAGTGGTACTTTACCTTCATTTCGTAAGGTATAGGAAGCAGTCACTATATCTCCACTAAAGACGGTATCAAAGTGGATGTATTGTTCGTCCCAGACCGCCATGTGGTTGGTGGATAAAGAATCTTTTTCGAAGGATTGGGTCACTATTTCAGACACTCTCGACCCTTCGAGATGCAATACCTGGCTGCTGATTTCTTCGGTTTTCTGACCACAACCTACCGTCAGATAGACAAAAAGTACTAAGTATGGGAGCTTGATGATCATTTCAAGTGTTTAAAAGTTTATACTTGTGACTTGCTGCCGTTTTAACAGCAGAGAGTGGCAAATAACGACCTACAAAGATGCGGATTTTTCTACTTGGATTCATGGGTGTGGGTAAGAGTACGATTGGAAAGTACCTTGCTGAGGATCTACATATTCCTTTTGTTGATCTGGATGAATGGATCGAAGAAGAAGTGCAGATGCCTATATCAGAGCTATTTAAGGAATATGGCGAGCCTTTTTTTCGTAAACTGGAATTTGATCATCTACGGAAAGTGGTTGAGACCTATGATCGTTTTGTGATGGCAACTGGTGGCGGGCTACCTTGTTTTAACGACAATATCTCCTACATGAATGAAAAGGGTGAAACCGTTTACTTAAAAGCTTCTATCGACGATCTCACCAGGCGACTTACTGCCTCAAGTGGTGATCGACCTATCATGAAGCAGGCAGATATAAAGCAATACAAAGAGCATATTACAAAGCTCCTCAGTACCCGCGAGCCCATCTATTCAACTGCAAAGTGGATTGTGGATCTACAGCTAGAGGAACCTGCGTCGGCGAACATAATCCGCGTGGGCACCGTAATTAATGAAATACTGGCGAAGCATTAATCTAGCAAAGACCTAACTGCTTCTGCAGGCTGAATGATTTGTCCCGTTTCTTTGGGATTCTTGGAAGAAATACCGGTTTTGTCCAAAATTGAGTATGCATCTTCTGTAGAGATATCCGGTTGTATAGATCGCATGATACCCAGCAAGCTGGATACGAAAGGTGCTGCCATGGAAGTACCTCTTTGCGCCTTATACTGATTCTTTGGAAATGTGGAATAGATATTATCTCCGGGTGCTGCTATACCCATTTTCAAATCCTCCACTGAGTTGCTAAATGATGTCTTCCTCAGTTGATCATCAATGGCACTTACGGATATCACACCGTCCACATTGGCCGGGGTATAATTTGCCGCATTAGAGGATGAATTACCTGCCGCTACTACTACTATGGAGCCCTTGTCACGGCAGTAATTGACTGCTTCCGTGTAGGCCCTTTGTTTTTCGTCATTGCTAGGGCCACCCAACGACATCGAGATCACATCAGCACCCAAATCGGCCGCTTCGATCATTCCTTTTATAATGCTTGCCTGGGAACCAAATCCAAAGTCAGAGAGTACCTTAATACTGGTGATCGAGAAGTAGCTCCTGTCTGTTGTCATGGAGGCGATTCCAACCTTATTATTGGTAACGGCACCTACGATACCTGCTACGTGTGTTCCATGTCCCTGTACATCCTTGTCGTATGTAGCCTTTGTAGATACAAAATTATCTTTCAGGTCTTCATGCTTTCCATCCACACCTGTGTCCAGAATGGCAATTAGTGCCTTCTTTTTAGGTGATACCAGAGAGGATTGCAGGATCTGATGTAGATCAGGAATGCCCAATGCCTGAAAAGACCACAATTTGGTGGCACCAGGATCATTTACACCGAATTCAAAGGTATTTATGCTGTTTTCTTCAATGATTTGATCTTCAATGGGGGATAGGTGGACCAACTCGTTATACTCCACCCAGTCGATATAAGGACTGGAGTTCAAATCCTGGTAGATCTCCTTAATTTTGGAGTCATCCTCACCCATCAAATCCAGGGTAAACCATTCGTCTACATGCGTTTCGGCTGGATTTATTGGAGAGGCTAACTGTTTAAGATCATAGTCATATGCTGAGAGATACTGCTCCAAATCCTCACGAAAGTCAGGTTTTATATCAATAATTAGTTCTGCAGTGGGATCCACCTGAATGAAATCAGCTGCGGGTCGCTCAATAAATGTGCTTTTAAGCACAGGCATATAGATTTGACCCAAAAAGAAGCAAATACCCACTACCAGACCAATGGCCAGTGCCAGATTTTCTTTCGCCCAATTGACTAGCAGACTGGCAAATCCAAGGACCAAAAGGTCTCTGAATCCGACCATCAATTTATACTCCAGGGCCACACTGGACGTCACAATTGCAGCCACCCACACCAATGCACTTAGAATAAACAGGAATCGCAAGCCTGCACCGCTCTTACGTTGCATAAAGACCAGCCACAGTATAAGAAAGAGGAGGGAAGCTGAAAAACTGATTGGATAGAGAAATGCTAACATTGATGGTATAATTCAAGTTTCTAATATGAGTAAGGTATGTAAACACACGTACTGTTATGCCTTTTAACGGACAAATCCACTAAATAATTCGATAATCTCGAAAAATGAAGCTGACAATCTTAACCCAAAGTATTGTAACTAATGTTTAGATATGCGCCAAATAACTAATGAGATTTTCATTTTAGTTCTGGCTACGTTAATAAATTTTTATTTTTGCAGCTTCAAATTATAAACGTGATGACAGAAGT
>JAUILM010000539.1 GCA_030432855.1 Bacteroidia bacterium | reverse complement strand
GTAACAAAAAGCTAGCACATGGACCTGTTTGAGGAAGCGCAATTTAGAAAGGCAAAACACAATACCCGTCGTCATTTTTTGAGGAACTGCATGTCGGGTCTGGGTGCACTTGCATTGGGATCCATGGTCGATGGAGATCTTTGGGCACAAAGCAGATTTAGCACACCTAAACCCCATTTTGCCCCTCAGGCAAAACATGTCATATTTCTGCATATGGCGGGCGCACCCTCGCAATTAGAGCTGTTTGACTACAAGCCGCTGCTTGAAGAGCTGGATGGTCAATCTTGTCCCCCTTCACTGCTCGAAGGCAAGCGTTTTGCGTTTATCCGGGGAGTACCCAAGATGCTGGGACCCCAGTCAACCTTTAGTCAGCATGGCGCTTCAGGTGCCTGGGTTTCAGATTACCTGCCCAAATTTGCAGAGGTAGTTGATGAGGTGTGTTTCTTAAAGGCTGTCCATACTGATGAATTTAATCATGCACCTGCACAATTTTTCATGCACACAGGATCACCACGCACCGGAAGACCCTGTATGGGTAGCTGGGTCACATATGGACTAGGGTCAGAAAGCCAGGACTTACCGGGGTTTGTGGTGCTAATATCTCGTGGTGCACCTACCTCAGGAAAGCGCGTCTGGGGCAGTGGATTCTTACCAACTATTCATCAGGGAGTACAATGTCGATCAGAGGGAGAGCCTGTGCTGAACCTTGAAAATCCTGAGGGGGTCTCAAGAAACGACCGAAAAGCTACCATTGAGGCCATAAATGCCATCAATCAATTGGAGCATGAGGCTGTGGGAGATCCTGAGATACTGACAAGAATCAGCCAGTATGAGCTGGCATTTAAAATGCAGGCATCCGTACCCGGAGTCATGGATATTAGCAAAGAACCTGAGTACATCAAGGAATTGTATGGACTCAATGACGGCGATAATGCTTTCTCCCGAAACTGTTTACTGGCAAGAAGGCTGGTGGAAAAGGGGGTTCGCTTTGTCCAGCTTTACGACCGTGCCTGGGATGCGCATGGTGCCGGACCGGGCAATGGTGTAGGGGAAGGTATGAGAAGGAGCTGCGCTTATATCGACCAGGGACTTCGCGCTCTGATCCTGGACCTCAAGCAACGGGGTATGCTCAATGAAACGCTGATTGTGTGGGGAGGAGAATTTGGAAGAACCCCTATGATGGAGGCTCGCACCGGCAAAGGATTTCTAGGACGTGATCACAGTAGTGATGCTTTCACCATGTTTATGGCAGGTGGAGGCATAAAACCCGGCATGACCTATGGCGAGACTGATGAAATTGGATTCTCCGGTATCAATGGGCGTGTCCATGTGCATGATCTTCAGGCTACGATACTGCATCAGCTTGGGCTTGATCATGAGAAACTGACGTATCGATTTCAGGGGCGAGACTTCCGACTCACCGATGTACATGGACATGTAGTTAAGTCCATTCTTGCTTGATATCAGGGAATAGTTTATCCTCCTATATGTTTCTGGTAAAACTTCCAGGCTTCACGTGCCACATTCCTTCCGAGCTCCAATCCTGCGACATTATCGGCCTGAATATGATATCCACCCAGGACACGTGAAATACCGGCCATTTCAGCCGTCTCGGTAAATGTTGGGAAATACAGTGTCACAGTATCTCCCAGATTGTTCGGTTCTGTCATTGCCCCTGGCACCAGATTTACCTTTTCACCAAACTCATCACTGCCGGTAAAGATCTTGAGTGCTTCTCCACAAGCGCCACTGATACAGCTATGACCTGAAACATAGCTTGGAAACGGTGGGCAGAGAAAAGTCTCCGGGCTGTACGGGCGCCATTGCTGACCTTTCATATCCATCATGCCCTGCTCGGGTCCACCCCAGGCTTTGATCACCTGATCTTCATAGTACTTATGGACCAAAGCGTAGGGTCGGGCAAAATCATAATACATTTTGGAATCCCATGCAGCTATAAAAGCATCCATGGCCACCACCTGATTGTAGAAGTACATTTTCACGTCGGTATCCAGATCATGATTGTCTCTTCGAGATACAGACTGTGCAAATATCAACCAATGCCCGGCTTGTTGTACTGAAGAAGGTCCATCGCGCATAAACTCTACCAGGGCCCGCTCTTCATCCGTCAATCCAGCCTGCAAATCAATAACTTCCTGCACTTCAGCTTCCAGCTGCTCAGAACCTATCATGGGTGGAGGTCCTGGACGAAACTGATCTCCACTTTGCAAAGCCACAGGCTTTACTTTGTCCCAGTAGGGAGTCAAACATCCCGGTGCGAACTTTCCACCTTTCCCATCAGAAAAGTATTTAGGCTGCCATCTATTCGGATCAACATTCTCATCAGGTGAATTGACTGGACTATAGTTGACATAATCAGCATAGGGAGTCCCGTCCGAGCTCTCCTCACCATATTGATTCGAGCCATCGTTGTGACGAGCTTCGATGACGGCTTTTGCAGCCAGATTACCAATTCCTTCTGGTGTGTTGGGGTCGAGACTTCGATTGTCGGGGTCATACCCGAGATCTTTCATCAGGTCTCTGTATAGCATACTGTCGCTGAAATAATATTCAGTCATAGCCCGATACGCTGCGTAACTAATTGCTTTTTCTTTATTAGCCAGAATCTGATCGGCATTAGGTCTTCTTTCTACTCCAGATAAATACACAGGTACTGCATCAGCATCGTAGCGAGACCAGGCATCAAAAACAGCCACAAAGATCAGGCCCAGATATCTGGAAGTAATCGTCGGTCGGGGTTTAAACCGATCTGTATCCAGCGCGGTGGCTTCCAGTGCCATAGCACCCCACTTGTAAGCGACATTGTCCTTCCCCAGGGGCTCACCATAGGTAATACTCTCCGATGAGTTGGAATGAACAAACTTCCTAAATCCAAAGATGATAGCCAGTAGGAGTGTCAGGAGTACAACTTTGCGAAGCATAAAATTGGAAACTTTTAGATAAGAAACTTGACGTTAAAATTGAAGAAGAAAAACCAGAGTTGCCAATCGAACAATTCTAAATGGATGAAATAAGTATATCGAAGGATGAACCACAACTAATATTTGATTGTAAACCGTGGACTAGTGAAAGCGGATCAAATTTATTAATATCTGCTTGGTTATCACAAAATTTATAAATCTATGAATGCTCTCATGGCCAATATGTCTGACTAAAATTAAAGGCTTCTCAGTATTTTGATTATCATATTGCTGGGAAGTCAGATTACTGGAAAGTGAGATTTCTTGCTTAATAAAAGGATTAGGCAGCGATCCTCGAAGCATTCAACTAAACTGAATACATGTCTATACGCGTAGCCATTCGACACACTACAAAATATACATACGAACGACATATCGAATTGTCACCACAGGTCATCAGGCTTCGACCTGCACCACATACACGCACTCCCATCAAAGGCTATACCCTACATATAGAACCAGATGATCATTTTATCAATTGGCAGCAGGACCCTTTTGGCAACTATCTCGCACGATTGGTTTTTCCCAACAAAGTGAAAGAGTTTCTGGTAGATGTGGAAGTCATCGCTGATATGGTGGTCATCAATCCCTTTGATTTCTTTGTCGAAGAGTACGTTGAAAAATTTCCTTTTACCTACCCAGATGCCCTTCAGAAGGAACTGAACCCCTACCTGGAAATCACAGATGAGGGTCCTCTCGTGGATGCCTGGGTCCGGGACAATATGTCCTCACTGGATGAAGGGCTGAGCACGATTGACTTTTTAGTCAGGTTAAATCAACAGCTACAAAAGGACATAACCTATCAAATCAGGATGGAGCCTGGTGTGCAAACCTGTCAGGAGACGCTGACCAAATGTTCGGGTTCCTGCCGAGATAGTGCATGGCTCCTGGTACAAATCTTTAGACGATTTGGACTTGCAGCCCGATTCACCTCTGGCTATTTGGTCCAGTTGAAGGCGGATATTGAATCTCTGGACGGGCCTAGTGGAGCGGCTGAGGACTTTACAGATCTTCATGCCTGGACAGAAGTGTTCTTACCGGGAGCTGGCTGGGTGGGGTTAGATCCTACTTCTGGTCTGTTTGCCGGAGAAGGTCATATACCCCTTGCCTGCACACCTACACCGCAAAGTGCAGCGCCCATCTCCGGGCTGGCCGAACCCTGTGAAACTACCTTCTTCTTCGAAAACAAGGTGACACGTATCGATGAGAAACCGAGAGTCACGAAACCCTATACAGAAAGTCAGTGGGAAAAGATCGTGCAATTAGGCCATCAGGTGGAGGAAGACCTCCAGAAAAATGATGTACGCCTGACGATGGGTGGCGAACCGACCTTCGTATCCATCGATAATCAAGATGCAGCAGAATGGAACAGTGCTGCCGATGGTACCCACAAGAGAAAGTTGGCAAATCAACTTTTTCGAAGACTCAAAGATGCGTATGGTATAGGTCCGCTCATTCAATATGGTCAGGGCAAATGGTATCCCGGTGAGCCTCTTCCCAGATGGAAGCTGGCTAGTTACTGGCGATTGGACCAGGTACCCATATGGAAAGATGATACTTTACTGGCAGATCTTTCTGAAGATTATGGGTATGCAACACCCCATGCCGAAAAGTTCATGAAGAGCCTGTGCGATCGTTTGGGTGTAGATTCGGAATTCATTGAGCCCACC